>NZ_LKDX01000019.1:0-79411 GCF_001401795.1 Pseudoalteromonas sp. P1-26
GCATCTCGCATCTCGCATCTCGCACCTCGCACCTCGCACCTCGCACCTCGCATCTCGTAGGCGTCACGCTTGCTTGGCGCGTTTTGCATTCAACACCGTTCGCTCAAAACTGATAGCTGAAAGCTGACGGCTAATCCAAATTCATCGTGTGAAATAAACTACACGCCTACGGTACCACGCACCCCGCAACTCGCAACTCGCAACTCGCAACTCGCAACTCGCAACTCGCATCTCGCATCTCGCATCTCGCATCTCGCATCTCGTATCTCGTATCTCGTATCTCGTATCTTTCATCCTATCTTGCTAATATTCTTCATTATTCCTATTTATTCAGCTTTTTATATCTGCATGAATAGCAAAGAATGGCGGCTCCACAACAAAAAGGAAATGCATTATGAGTACATTCGGAACACAACTAAAACACTATCGCAGTGAGCTAAAACTAAGCCAACCAGAATTTGCAGAGCAAGTTGGAATAGAACAAAGTTACCTTTCAAAGCTTGAGAACGATAAATCAGTGCCTTCGAATGACACATTTCGTTCAATATTAACGGCGCTCAATCTAACAATTTGCGACTTTATGGAGCCATTAAAACATTCTGTAGATAAAGCTCGGTTGATTAATGTGCCTGACATTGAAGCTTGGTATAAGCAACAAAGTAATAAGCAATTCATTAAACAGCGTTCACTCGTCTATATTGCCATACTGTTAAGTGCGCTAGGCTGTGCCATGTTTTATTTAGGGCATCAAGAAAAGCTATTCAATACAAAGTTCTATGAGTACAAATCATATGGTGTAGTGAAAGATAATGAACCAGATGGTATTTTTCATGATTGGCGTACGCTACTCGTAGAACAAAGCAGCGAGAAAATAGATGCAAAACGTCGAGAAATGATCAGCAGGCATGATTTTAAGTTTATTATCTCAGCGGACTATAAAGGTATTTCGTTTGTAGAATCTGGCGAGCAAGGCAGGCGTTTATATAGCCTTACTTCAAAAACACCTATTATCAAGCCCCATAAAGGCCATGTGTGGCTTGAGTTTATAGGTATCTTATTGTTTGTAGTTGGTGCAGGTCTCATAACATTTGAGAGTAAACTGACAAGACAGCATTAATGAGTTGTAGAACCTGACGCGTGTTAGCTTGCGTCAGGATCTCGAGGAATTAAATGTGCAAATTGCTGCTGGTGGATTTGTTCATATAGGGTAGCTGCATAGCTTTGCGCATCATGTAATCTGCGCGTACTGATGTGTTTTCTAAGATCATCAAGTGCAGCCGTTGCAGGTTCATAACCTTGGCTACTTGCCAGACTTAACCACACCGCGCCATGAAAAACACTGTGCGGTACACCTTGCCCTTTGATGAAAAACAGCCCCATATAAAATTGCGCCCTATGGTTACCTGCCATAGCTGCTAAGCGCATCCATTTTGCAGCAAGGGGAGGCTGTTCATTTTTTAAATAATACAAAGCTTTGTTTAGTACGTTTTCAACAGATTGAGTACTTTTATTTGGCGCCGACCCTTTATCGGGTTGGGTAATAAAGGCAAGTACATTATCAAGCTGTTGCTCTAAATCTAAGCCTACTGGCGAATTATCAGACATAGTTTAGTTATTTTCTTGAAATAAAAGACCTTATTAGTTTAGAACATTGCAAGGTAAAATGTCCTCTTATTGAGATAAAATATGATAAAATTAGCCAATTAATCTCAACTTAAAGTTCAACATGTTCGAAAGACTTTTCAAAATCACTGAAAACAACACTTCTGTGCGCCGCGAGACTATTGCTGGCATCACAACATTCATTACCATGGTTTACATTGTATTTGTTAACCCTGCCATGCTTGCAGAAGCGGGAATGGATCAAGGTGCGGCATTCGTAGCAACCTGTATTGCTGCTGCAATTGGCTGTTTTATTATGGGTTTATGGGCAAACTACCCATTAGCACTTGCTCCGGGTATGGGCTTAAACGCCTTCTTCACTTATGGTGTTGTTTTGGGCATGGGCTACACTTGGGAAGCTGCATTAGGTGCAGTTTTTATGTCTGGCTGTATCTTCTTATTCTTAAGCCTATTTAAGGTGAGAGAGTGGATCATTGATGCTATTCCTCTGGTGTTAAAACGTGCCATTGCCACGGGTATCGGTGCTTTCTTAGCGCTTATTGCACTGAAAAACGCCGGGATTATCGTAGCAAGCCCTGCAACCTTAGTGCAGTTAGGCGATATCACAGCCCCAGGCCCACTACTTGCGATTTTTAGCTTTTTTGTTATTGCAGCACTGTTATACCGCGATATGAAAAGCGGCGTACTTATCAGTATTTTATTAGTAACCGCAATTGCGCTTGGTTTAGACCTTGTGGAGTATCAAGGAATTATTTCAATGCCGCCTTCAATTGCACCAACCTTTATGCAATTGGATTTTGCAGCAGCATTCGAAATCTCAATGCTAACAGTGGTTTTTGCGTTCTTATTTGTTGATTTGTTTGATACTTCAGGCACTTTAGTTGCTGTAACGCAAAAAGCAGGTATTGCTGATGAACAAGGTAAAATGCCTCGTTTAGGTCGCGCACTAAGTGCCGACAGTACAGCTACTATTGCAGGCTCAATGCTTGGTACGTCAACAACAACGTCTTACATTGAATCAGTTGCAGGTGTGTCTGTGGGCGGCCGTACAGGTCTTACCGCTGTGGTTGTAGGTATTTGTTTCTTGTTAATGATGTTCTTTGCGCCACTTGCTGGCATGATCCCAGCTTATGCAACGGCAGGTGCAATTTTATATGTTGCTGTGTTAATGATGCAAAACTTAAAGCTGGTAAATTGGGATGATATGACAGATGCCATTCCAGTGAGTGTGGTATTATTGATGACGCCGTTAACTTTCTCGATTGCGCACGGTATCGCCCTTGGTTTTATCTCGTATACTGCCGTGAAGTTGGTATGTGGTAAAAAAGATGAAATCAGTATTAGTGTGTGGGTATTAACAGCGCTGTTTATTGTTAAGTTTGCGTTTTTATCTTAATTTGCACAAAGCAAAGAAAAAGTGGTTTACCACTTTTTCTTTGGTGCGAATAATACGTCTAAATCATCCTGCTCTTGTTCTGCTTTCTTCTTTAGTGACGTTGCATTTGATGCTTTCAACTCAGAGCTAATCGTTTCTAAATAGCCTTCAACTTCTTGTCTTTTCGAGTTTACATATTCATCGCTATAGCTAACTGAGGTCAGTGTTGCTAGTGCTTTTTCAAAATACTGTCTGGCAGAGCCCACCATATTTGCTGAGCGAGCTGAAATCCCGCGCTTAATTTGACTTTCTACATTGATTCTTAACTGCAATTTTTCAAGGCGTTTATCTTCAGCAACAAATACTTGGCTATCTACCTTGCCTTTACCATGCTCTGAGCGAAGTACTGCTCGTAATTTCTTTATACCTTGAATTAGAGCTATTAATTGTTTGTCGTTATCTGGTAGTGCTAATGCATCGCTATTACTTGCTTCGATAGGAGAGGCTAGGCGTTCTTTAGATTCTTTTAGTCTGTTTTTTAATTCTTTTGAGCTTGGAGAAAGCTCGACCATTGAAACAAGTGCATCATAAATACGGCGTTGAATAATACGCAGAATATTTTCAGACATGGGGATATTGGCACTGTTAAGCAGTACATCTTCTGCCTCTTCAATGATTTTTTTTTGTTTTGTAAGCTCTTTACGGCGCTCTGCTTCTTGTTTTTCTTTATGTTGCTGCACAGCGCTGACCCATAATGCGATCACGATTAATGCAACAATGAGCATGATGATGATAGAAACAATCATTACTAAATCTCAGTTTTAACTATCTAATTTTTTTATCTTACCTTAAAAAGATTAGATCTGAACAGTTTTGCGGTAGTTATCTCGAATAAACTTATTGCGATTACTACTTTATAACGAGTATAGCGCTAAACTAGCACCTTTATTGAATATTTTGCGAGTAAACACGGCTACCGAGCAGTAATTTAATGTGTTAGCCTTAGAAACAATCGATATAAATGTATAGCGCGATGAAATATCGCTTGGCATTGCGCTTTGCAGCCTTTATAAATAAACAATAACAACGTTTACAATGCAGCCATGAAACTACAACAACTCAGATATATAGTCGAAGTCCAAAATCATAAACTGAATGTCTCTGCGACAGCCGAAAGTTTATTTACCTCGCAACCGGGGATCTCGAAACAAGTTCGTATGCTTGAAGACGAACTGGGTGTACAGATCTTTGGCCGTAGTGGCAAACACCTTACCCATGTAACCAGTGCCGGTAACGAAATTATTAATATTTCACGAGAAATACTGTCGAAAGTTGAAGGTATTAAAGCGGTTGCCAATGAGCATACCTTGCCTGATCAAGGTAAACTAAACATTGCGACCACTCATACTCAGGCTCGTTACGCATTACCGAATGTTATTCAAGGCTTTATGAAAAAGTACCCGGCAGTATCTTTACACATGCATCAGGGTACGCCACAGCAAATTTCCGATGCGGCAGCACGCGGTGATGCTGATTTTGCCATTGCGACTGAGGCGCTGCATTTATATTCTGATTTAGTTATGTTGCCGTGCTATCACTGGAATCGCAGTATTGTTGTGGCAAAAACACACCCGCTTGCGCAAAAGGCTGATAATTTAACGGTTGCCGATGTGGCTAAATACCCACTTATTACTTATGTGTTTGGTTTTACTGGTCGTTCTGAGTTAGATAAAGCTTTCAATGCACATGGACTTGAGCCGCATATTGTTTTTACTGCAACAGATGCTGATGTAATCAAAACTTATGTTCGTTTAGGTCTAGGTGTAGGTGTTGTAGCGTCTATGGCGATTGATCAAATAACAGATACTGATTTAGTCTGTATTGATGCAAGCCACTTATTTGAAGCGAGCACCACTAAAATTGGTTTTAGAAAGGGCAGCTTTTTACGCAGCTACATGTATGATTTTATTGAGCGTTTTGCCCCGCACTTAACGAAAGAGCTGGTTGAGCGAGCAAGCTTATTACGTAACCAAGAAGATGTTGATAAGCTCTTCGAAAATATTGAGTTACCAGTAAAATAGAGATAAAAAAGCCGCTTTAAAGCGGCTTTTTATTATGCTGAAAACGTGCTGTAAATTAACACTCGATGATATTAACCGCTAAGCCACCGCGAGCGGTTTCTTTGTATTTCGTTTTCATATCATTACCTGTGTCGAGCATGGTTTTAATTACTTTATCAAGGGTCACTTTTTGCTCGCCAGAACCACGCATTGCAAGGCGTGACGCATTAATTGCTTTAATTGAGCCCATCGCATTACGTTCAATACACGGTACTTGCACAAGGCCGCCAACAGGGTCACAAGTAAGACCTAGGTTGTGCTCCATGCCGATTTCAGCAGCATTTTCAACCTGTACTACATTGCCACCCATGATTTCAGTAAGTGCACCTGCTGCCATTGAGCAAGCAACGCCCACTTCACCTTGGCAACCTACTTCAGCACCCGAAATTGACGCGTTCTTTTTATATAAAATACCAATTGCTGCCGCCGTTAATAAGTAACGTGTTGCGATATCACGGTCTACTTCTTTAATGAAAGTGTGATAATACATTAATACCGCAGGCAAAATACCTGCAGCACCATTGGTTGGTGCGGTAACAACACGGCCGCCGGCAGCATTTTCTTCGTTTACTGCAAGGGCAAATAAATCAACCCAATCCATAGCACGTAATGGGTCGTTGTTTACCTCAATATTTAACTTAAGGTGTAAACTAGGGGCACGACGTTTTACTTTTAAACCACCTGGTAAGATACCTTCTGTACGCATACCACGTTCAATACAGGCCTTCATTACTTGCCAAATATTAAACAGCTCATCTTTGATATCTTTCTCACTGCGCAGGGTTTTTTCGTTGTGCATCATAAGCGTTGATACACTAAAACCAGACTCACGGCACAGTTCTAACAGCTCTTTTGCCGTATTAAACGGATAAGGCGCTGGGTTTTCTTCGCGGATTTCGAGTGCTTTTTGTTTTTCGTTCTCGAATTCTTCATCACTGACGATAAAGCCGCCACCGATTGAGTAATACACTTTACTGAATAACTTTTCGCCATTTTGGCTGGCAATGATTTCCATTGCATTTGAATGTTTTGGTAATGTTTTACGACGATGAAATACAATCGCACCTTGTTTAGGGAAATTGGCTTTATGGCTTTGGTTTAAATAAATAACCTGCTCTTTTTCGATTTTCGCGAGGATATCGTCGACTAAATCAGCATCAATGGTTTCTGGATCATAACCGGCAAGGCCTAAGATCACAGCTTTACCAGAGCCGTGGCCAATACCTGTTTGGCCGAGTGAGCCAAATAGCTCAACTTTAATATCGGTGACGTTTGCAAGTAAGTTTTTTTCTTCTAGTTCGTTTACAAATAAACGCGAAGCGCGCATTGGGCCAACAGTGTGAGATGACGATGGGCCAATACCAATACTAAACATATCGAATGCACTGATCATAATTTGCTACTCATTTTTCTATTAACGGCATACTACCTGCCTTTGAACGGTGCCACATGATAACGTTTAAACGTGCCTGTGTAACCCTAAAAGCAGGATAATTAAACTGGTAGGGCGAGCTGTTTTATAAAGTTATTAATTATGCTCGCTGTTGCTCCCCAAAGCAGTCCATGGGGGGTCATCAAACCTTGCAAAGTAATGGTTTTACCATTTCGCTCAAAGGGGAGGGGTTGCCAATTTTGTTGATTACTCAAATAAGATAAGGGCATTAAAAAGCTGGCAGCAACTTCGTTGGGATCTGCTTGCCACGTTGTGCCTTCGCTAACTACACACACAAAAGGCTCAATAGTGAAACCGGTTAGGGTCGCGTACTGATGTAATTTACCGTGGACAGTCACTTGGTGTGTCGCAATGTTAAGCTCTTCATTAAGCTCTCGAAGAGCGGTGTGCATTAACGTGTCATCTTGTTCTTCATACTTGCCACCCGGTAAGCAAATCTCCCCCGGGTGATGAAGTAAATAACTAGGTCGCTTGCACAGCAACAAATGCGCTTCGTCGTTAACATCAAGCAGAGGTAACATTACGGCACTGGCACGCTTTTCGGCATTAAAGCGAATGGTTGCTGGGCGCTCTGTGGTTTGGCTTAAACTAAAACGGGCAATTATTTGCTGGCTATTCAAGGTAGTTACTTCAACTTTTACTTTAATAAAGGCAGTATTTTATTTACTTTATCGTAAGTTTCTTGGTACTCCAAGTCGACCTTTGAATCAGCCACAATGCCACCGCCAGCCCAGCAATAGATTGCACCTTTGTGGCACACTAAAGTACGAATTGTGATACTGGTATCCATGTTGCCACAGGCACTTAAATAGCCAATTGAGCCGCAGTACACACTACGGCGATGCGGCTCGAGCTCTTCTATGATTTCCATAGCACGAATTTTCGGCGCTCCGGTAATTGAACCACCCGGGAAAGCGGCATGAATTTGGTCAACGGCATCTTTGCCATCTGCTAATTCTGCGCGCACAGTACTTACTAAATGATGTACAGCTGGAAAGCTTTCAATGGCAAATAACGAGGGGACGGTGACACTACCTGGACGAGCCACTTTGCCTAAATCGTTGCGCAGCAGATCAACAATCATGACATTTTCTGCGCGGTCTTTTTCAGATTGTTGTAAACGAGTTGCTTGCGCTTGGTCTTGTTCAGAGCCAGCCAATCGAGGGAGCGTTCCTTTAATTGGCTTGGTTTCTATTTGGCCCTGATTAATCGAAATAAAACGCTCAGGGGAGATAGATAAAATAGCGCCATCTGGGTGATTTATATAGCTTGAAAAAGGTGCTTTATTCGCTTCTCGAAGTTGTTTATACGCTTGCCATGTTGAACCAGAAAACTCAGCTTTAAAACGCTGCGCAAGGTTGATCTGGTAGCAGTCACCACTTTTTAAATAAGCTTGAATTTTCTCGAACTTTTCGCTGTAGCTGGCTTGACTCATGTTTGATTGCCAGTCGCTTTGTAGCGCGAACTCTGCATTTGCTGGTGTTTCGTTTAGGTGCTGCTGATATAGCGCTAAGCGATTATGATTTGGCTGACAGACGTAAAACCAGCTTTGCTGTTGCTTATCATAAATAAGCGCATCTGGATAAAGGCCTACAGCCATTTGCGGCATGTTAATGTCGTTTTCGGCAGTACTTGGCATACTTTCAATCACACGACCTAAGTCATAACCAAAATAGCCAAGCCAACCACCTGTAAAAGGGAGGTTATTAGGGTTAGCTGTGTGATTAAATTCCTGAAGACCTTCTTTCATCAAGCTAAAACAATCACTTGATTGCGCCTTGCCGTCGATAAAGCATGTATTTTCGCGCACTTCTAATTGCATTAATGGTGCAATAGCAATGATATCGAAGCGGCTATTTACATGCTCGCTATTGGCTGAATCGAGCAACACAGCATGAGGCAAATGAGCAAAATGACTAAATAGCGCGATGCAATCACCACTTAAATTTAATTTAATGCACAAATTTTCATCGTTTATCATCTACATTGCCCTGAATAACTAGCCCGAAACGGGCGAGGAGGGTATCATAAGTTAAATTTGATTGGCAGCGTTATGATTTCCTTTATAGTGATGCCATGACTAACCCGTAGAGTAAATCTTCGTCACCGGTTTACTCAGGATCACGTACAGCGCTACGCGATAAAAACTTAAGGAACCCGTAATGAGTACAATTCGTCAGCAAGACTTCATTGATAGCATTGAAGATGCATTGCAATACATTTCTTTTTATCACCCTCTCGATTTCGTACAAGCCTTAGAAAAAGCTTACAACAAAGAGCAAAGCAAAGCGGCAAAAGATGCCATTGCGCAAATTTTAATTAACTCTCGTATGTCTGCTGAAGGTAAACGTCCACTGTGCCAAGATACAGGTATCATTACTTGTTTCGTAAAAGTAGGTATGGATGTTAAGTGGGATAAAACAGACATGACTGTTCAGCAAATGGTTGATGAAGGTACACGTCGCGCATACTTAAACCCAGATAACCCATTACGTGCATCAATTGTTGCAGACCCTGCTGGCACGCGTAAAAACACCAAAGACAATACTCCATCAGTTGTTCATATCGACTTAGTGCCAGGCGCTGAAGTAGAAGTAATGGTGGCAGCGAAGGGCGGCGGCTCAGAAAATAAAACGAAAATGGTTATGCTTAACCCATCTGATGATGTGGCTGCATGGGTTGAAAAAACATTACCAACAATGGGTGCGGGCTGGTGTCCACCTGGCATGCTAGGTATAGGTATTGGTGGTACTGCAGAAAAAGCTGCGGTACTTGCTAAAGAATCATTAATGGATCCGGTTGATATTCACGAGCTTATTGAGCGCGGCGCAGAAACAACTGAAGAAAAAATGCGTATCGATATCTTCGAACGTGCTAATAAATTAGGTATTGGTGCACAAGGCCTAGGTGGTTTAACAACCGTAGTTGATGTGAAAGTTAAAACGGCACCGACTCACGCAGCATCAAAACCAGTGGTTATGATCCCGAACTGTGCGGCAACTCGTCACGTTCACTTCACATTAGATGGTTCAGGCCCAGCCGATCTTAAAGCGCCTAAACTTGAAGATTGGCCAGAAGTTACATTTGAAGTAGGTGAAGGTACACGTCGTGTTGATTTAAACACACTGACTAAAGAAGACACGCAAGAATGGAAGATGGGTGAAACGGTTCTTCTGTCTGGTACTATCTTAACGGGTCGTGATGCCGCGCATAAACGTTTACAAGATATGATCCAATCAGGTGAAGGTTTACCTGAAGGCGTTGATTTTGATAACAAGTTTATCTACTACGTTGGCCCTGTAGATGCAGTGGGTGATGAAGCTGTAGGTCCTGCTGGCCCTACAACTGCGACTCGTATGGATAAATTCACTGATATGATGTTAGAAAAAACGGGCATCATCGGTATGATTGGTAAAGCAGAGCGTGGTCCTGCAACAGTTGAATCAATCAAAAACAATAAATCTATCTACTTAATGGCAGTAGGTGGTGCAGCTTACCTTGTATCTAAAGCAATCAAGAAAGCACGTGTTGTTGCGTTCGAAGATTTAGGTATGGAAGCAATCTACGAGTTTGAAGTAGAAGATATGCCAGTAACGGTTGCTGTTGATAGTGAAGGCGCCAATGCGCATACGCAAGGTCCTGCTATTTGGAAAGCAAAAATCGAAGAACTTGATGGCAAATTAAAGTAACCATCTTGCAACTCTCTTGAAAAAACGGCGCACCTGCGCCGTTTTTTTTCAGCTCTGACCAGTCTCAGCTATTTCTCTAAGATCTCTTTAAAAGCTGATTTTACTTGGCTTTATCGGCACATTTTTCTTGTCACTTTTTCTTTACGCTATAGTTTACCTTTACGTTCACGTAATAAAGTTTGTAATGTTAATATTTTGTTTTGAATTAACAATGCTTAATGCGTACATTGATTGGTATATTTTTTCCATAAAGTGTTAGTTTTTGAGTTGTTATTTCGGCTTGAGAACTTTGCTTAGTTTTATCATCTCATTTAGTGGCAAGGGAGCATACGAAGTGATAAAGTCTCGGCACTTTCAGCGCTCACACCCCTTAGGGTAAGAAAATTTCGGAGTATTTAACTGTGGCTGTATTTAATAAAGTCGACTTTGATAACCACGAGCAAGTGGTGTTTTGTTCAGATAAAGAATCAGGCCTAAAAGCTATTATCGCGGTTCACAATACCAAGTTAGGTCCAGCGGTTGGTGGTTGCAGAATGTGGGACTACACAACTGATGAAGATGCTGTTACTGATGCACTTCGTTTATCAAAAGGTATGACCTACAAAAATGCTGTGGCACGTTTACCATTTGGTGGCGGTAAGTCAGTGATCATCGGTAATGCTAAAGAAATTAAATCAGAGCAACTTTTCCGTGCATTTGGTCGCCAGTTAGAGCGTTTAAGCGGTAGCTACTATTCAGCTGAAGATGTAAACATCACTTGTGATGATGTGGCTATCATGAATAAAGAAACTAACTATGTATTAGGCCTTGAAGGTAAAAGTGGTAACCCTTCACCGTTCACAGCATATGGTACATTCTTAGGTATTAAAGCCGCTTTACAACATCAACGAGGTCATCAAGATCTTGCTGGTATCAAAGTAGCCGTGCAAGGTTTAGGTGCAGTAGCATATGGCCTTTGTAAACACCTACATGAAGCGGGCGCAACATTATTTGTAACAGATATCAACGAACAAGCTGTTGAGCGTGTTGTAAACGACTTCAATGCAACGGCTGTGGGTATTGATGAAATCTACGACTTAGATGTTGATGTGTATGCACCATGTGCACTTGGCGCAACGGTAAATGACACGACTATCCCGCGTTTAAAAGCAACAATTATTGCAGGTTGTGCGAATAACCAATTAGCAGAGTCTCGTCACGGTGAGATCATCCGCGAAAAAGGTATCTTATATGCACCAGATTACGTAATTAACGCAGGTGGTATCATCAACGTTTATTACGAAACGGCACCAGAAGGTTATAGTGCAGAAGCATCAACGAAACACGTTGAAGGCATTTTTGATACGTTAACAGAAATCTTTGCTCGCTCTGAAAAAGAGCAGAAGTCGACGCATTTAATTGCCGATGAACTAGCATTAGAAATCATCGAAAACGGCTTATAATTTAGTAAATCGATAAATTTACAGGTAAAAAGGTGCGCAAGTCGCACCTTTTTTGTCTCTGTTATTTATCGCATCAAGGTGACGAAGTCACGCAGGCTAGGTAAACTCGGCTTTTAAATCTCGAGGGCACCTAATGAAAACTCCATCTTGTGAAATCACACCTATCGATCTAGCTACTTGGCCTCGCAAACAGCATTTCGCTTTTTTCAAAGAATTTTCTCTGCCATATTTTAATGTATGTGTTTCACTCGATATGGCGGCTCTATATAACAAGTGCAAAGCAGAACCGTATTCCTTCTTTCACAGCTATGTTTACCTAACACTTGAAGCATGTCATGACTATGCACCAATGCGCCAACGTATTATTGATTCGTTGCCGGTACAACTGTCATCGGTAAGAGGAAGTGTGGTCGAGCTTGCAGAAGATGAAACATTTCGCTTTAGTTATTTTGAAAAACAAGCGTCGATGGCAGACTTTTCAAAACACGCTATTGCTGTGGGTAAAACAAGTAAAGCAAAACCATTTTTCTCTGATGCATTTGCTGCAACAGAAGGGCAGCCTGACCTTATTCATATCTCAGTACTTCCATGGTTAAACTTTAGCGGCTTCTCGCATGCTGTAAGTGAGGGGCATGGTCTTGGTATTCCTAAGTTTGTGTTTGGTCAATATGATTCACAAACTGGCAAGATGCCGCTTTCAATCGATGTGCATCATGCTTTGATGGATGGCTTGCATGTGGCGCGATTTGTGAAAATACTGCAAGAAAAAATTACGAATTTTTGTAATTGATTGTTGCTAAATGTCATTAAAGTGAGTAAAAATTGCAACTAATGTAGTATTATCTGAAGTTAGGGATGACTTTGGCTTCACAGAGCTACATCACTGAATAGAACGATAATAAATATCAGGGTTTTAGTTTTATGGTGCGGGTAGTTAGTTGTATTTTTCTTTTATTGAGTTTCAGCGTTTTTGCTGATTCTGCACGCCTCTCTTTAAGTGATTATTTTACAGAGACTTGGAGCACTCGCGCCGGCCTTCCTCACAATAGCATTAATGGCGTAACGCAAACCAAAGATGGTTACATTTGGATAGCGACTTGGGAAGGGCTTGCCCGTTTTAATGGTCGTGAGTTTAAACTTTTTACTCGAACAGAAATTCCTGGCTTACCTGATTCTGGCTTACGTAGCCTGATCCCGATGGAGAATGGCGATTTATATATCGTGGGTGCTCGTGGCGGTATTGCGCTTCGTTCACAAGGGGGGTGGCGAGCATTACCTAGTTCATCAGCCATGGTTAATCACGCGCTCGTTACTGAACAAGGTGAGCTATGGCTGGCACTTGAAGGACAAGGCATTGTGTATCGAGCCTCTGAAACTGCCACTGAGCAAAAACTGCTTGATAAGCTAAGCGCCTATCGTCTTTTACAAGACAAAACAGGCGTGATTTGGGCTGCCACCAGTGATGGTCTTTATCAAATAAAGAATAAGCAAGTTAGTAAGGTCAGTGAAGACTCTGGGCTCCCTAATGCCTCTGTGTTTACCTTATTACTTACTCATTCGGGCACTTTAATTGTCGGCACTGAAAAAGGCGCATGGCAAAAGCAAAACGATAAGTTTGTTGCTATTAACCCCGTCCTTAACAACGAATCAATTGCCAGCTTACTCGAAGATGCGCAGGGCGATTTGTGGTTTGGTACCATCAATAAAGGGGTGTTCAGACTCAGTAGTTTAGGCCTTGAAAACTTAGCCGCAGATGATGGCTTACCCAACAACCGTATTTTATCTTTGCTGCAAGACCGCGAAAAAAGTATTTGGGTTGGCACGAATGCCGGGTTATTTCGCTTGCGTGAAGCGCCATTTACAAACTGGAGTCAAAGCCGTGGGCTTGCATCTGACTATGTGCGTACCGTGTTATCGCATTCTGATGGCAGCTTATGGGTGGGCAGTAGTAATGGCTTAAATCGTATTGAAAATGGCAAGCTTACAACCCTTATTCAAGCTTATGAAAAAGACCCACTATCCGTATTAAGTTTAACTGAAGATAAGCAGGGCGGAGTATGGGTTGGTACTTACACTGCCGGTTTAATGAAAGTGGTTAATGGGCAAATATATCCCGTAAAAAACCGCAGTAATGGCCTGATCAGCAACGAAGTTCGCGCTGTGTTTTTTGATAAAGCGGATAACTTATGGATTGGCACCGCCGGTGGTTTAACCAAAATAGACCCTGCTGGGCAAACTGAATTATTCACCACCGAAGATGGCTTAATTGGTGATTTTATTATGGCTCTTGTTGAGGATGACCATGGCAGGTTATGGGTCGGCACGGGAGTGGGTGTGTCCATTTATGACCCAGCGACAAAGCAGTTTAAAACACTCGAGTTTCCAAAGCAGTTCAGCACTGAATATGCATTCGGCTTTTACTTAGATGGCGATAAAATGTGGCTTGCGACCGATAGAGGTCTCGTTCGTTACAATCTCAGTACAGATAAAATGAGTTTGTTTGGTCGAGACCAAGGTTTACCGGTCGATAAGCTATTCCAAGTCATAGAGCAAGGTGATTCATTGTGGCTGACCAGTAACCGCGGTGTTATTCAAGTGAACAAAGCTCAGCTAGTTGCACTTTTAGATAACCCTGAAAAAGTTCAACCAATGAGCGTTTCGATGCAGCTTTATGATGAAGGCGATGGCATGCTAAGCGCGCAAGCGAATGGCGGTTCAAACCCTGCTGCTGTACTTCATTCAGATGGTCAAGTATGGGTTGCAACAGCCAAAGGCGTCGCTATTGCGACACCAGAGCGCTTAAAAGAAGCCAGTAAACGACGATTATCGACGGTTATTGAAAGCTTTGAAGTCGATGGCAAACCCATGACTTTACCTGTTGGTAATGAGGTTTTGAGCTTACCTGCTGGTGTTTCTCGTGTTTCGTTTAACTACGCTGGGCTAAGTTTTATCATGCCTGGGCGGTTAAATTACCAAACTCAACTAAGTGGTTACAATCAACAATGGGTAGACAGGGGGCGCTTGGCCATTACCGAGTACACCAATTTACCACCAGGTAAATATACCTTTAAAGTGCGTGCAGGTTACCCAAATAGTGACTGGCAAAATAATGAGCAAGTTCTGCGTTTTAAAATTGCCCCTTATTTTTGGCAAAAAACCAGCTTTAAGTTATTTGTCTTAGTTGCTGTGCTTTTTGCTGCTTATGCCATTTATAAATACCGCTTATATCATTACAAGCGCATTGAAATTGAGTTAACGGAAAAAGTTGAACAGCAAATGCATGATTTGCAAACGCAAGCCGATGCCTTTGCTCATTTAGCGAATCATGACCAAGTAACGCAATTACCGAATAGACGTGCTTTCGATATGTGGCTGTCTGAAAACTTTAGTCAGTTCCAACGTGATAATAAAACGCTCAGTATTGCCATTATGGATATTGATCACTTCAAACTGATTAATGACAATTTCTCGCACTTAATTGGTGATAAAGTGATTTGTGAAATTGCTCGTTTACTGCGTATGAATTTCCCTGATGAAGGCTATGCGGCGCGTTGGGGTGGCGAAGAATTTACCCTGTTGTTCCCATACAAAAATGCTGAAGAAGCCGCAAGATTGTGTGAAATTATCCGTTTAGAGATAGCGGGTTACGATTTCTCAGAATTAGCAGATAGTCTTTCTGTCACGGTAAGTTTTGGTGTAGCAGATAACGCGCAAGTTGCTGATTATGACCGCTTGCTATCACATGCCGATAACGCTTTATACAATGCGAAGAATAACGGTCGAAACCAAATTTTTATTTATAATCAAGGCTGTATTACGCTCGATTAATCAGCTTTTCAAATAAAAATGTGTGTAAACAATTGATCTTTTTTTGTTTGCACACATTAAAGTATCAAGATTGTTTTTTAGGCGATAGTAATGCTTAACCTGGTTTTGATACTTTTTTTAATAATTTTTGTTGTGTGTTACTGGCGCTGGGACGATATCCGTAATCACTTTTGGCAGAAAAAATACCTTAATAACTCCCTCAATGTTCAGCAAAAAAATCTGCTGTTAAAATATATGCCTATCTACCGAAAGATGACGGATGCCGATCGTGAAAAGCTGGAGCGTCACATCGTTTGGTTTTTAAATGAAAAACGCTTTATTGGTTGTGATGGTCTTAAGCTTAATGATGCAATGAAGCTGATTGTAGCGGCAGATGCCTGTGTTTTAGTGCTTAATAAACCGTGGCCATTGTATCGTAATGTAAAAGAGATCCTTTTATACCCAAGCGCGTATTATGCCCCGCAAACTTCTCGTGATAATGCTGGGCTTGTGAGTTATCACAATACCGTGCGTCAAGGTGAATCATGGCCTGGTGGAACCTTGGTATTGAGTTGGCATGATGTCCTTGAGGGGAACCGCTTACCAAGTGATGGTCATAATTTAGTATTTCATGAATTTGCCCATCAGCTCGACCAAGAAACCGGTAAAACCACGGGTACACCACTGCTTTCGAGTAACGAAGATTACCAAAAGTGGGCAAAAGTATTTAGCCGCGCGTTTAATCAACTCAAAACCCATTTAGCTTATGGCATGCCTCATGTTATTCATAGCTATGGCGCGACCAATGAGGCAGAGTTTTTTGCTGTTATCACCGAAACCTTCTTAGAAAAACCCGCTGAACTCAGACAGTTTGACCCAGAAATTTATCATTTACTGGTTGGCTTTTATCAGTTTGATCCGATTGCGTGGCATTAGTCGACTATTTACGTCTGTTTAACACGAATCACTGGAATCTTGCTATGCTATTTGGTGCAATCTTAAAAGTGTGCATATAAGCAAAACAATAAAAAGTGAGATTTCAATGAAGAAAATGCTTCATACAGCGCTCGCTGTATCTATTTCACTTGCTCTAACTGGGCAAGTGGCGGCAGCTGAGCAATCAAATGACGACAAATGGCAGGTGGACGCACCAAAAGGCCAATTCCTAGACGCTAAAATTAGTGTTGAGCAGGGTACGTGGATGAACGTAGATATTAGCCCTGATGGTAAAACAGTGGTGTTTGACCTACTCGGCGATATTTATACCATGCCAATGTCAGGTGGCACAGCAACGCAATTAACCAGTGATATTGCATGGCAAATGCAACCACGTTTTAGCCCTGATGGTAAGCACATTGCGTTTACTTCAGACCAAGGAGGTGGCGATAACATTTGGGTGATGGATTTAAATGGTGAAAACCAAAAAGCCGTAACGAACGAAACATTTCGTTTGTTAAACAGCCCAGCTTGGAGCCCAGATGGTGACTACTTAGTTGCGCGTAAGCACTTTACTGCAAGCCGCTCTTTAGGGGCTGGTGAAGTATGGCTCTACCACAAAGCGGGTGGTAAAGGTGTACAGCTAACCGCACGCGAAAACGACCAAAAAGACTTAGGCGAGCCAATGTTCTCACCAGATGGTCGTTATGTTTATTTCTCTCATGATGCAACGCCGGGTAAAACATTCCATTACTCTAAAGATTCTGTAGCGGGTATTTATAAAATTAAACGCTATGACCGTGAAACCGGCGAAATTGAAACAATTATAGATGGTATGGGTGGGGCTATTCGACCAACACCTTCACCAGATGGTAAAAAGCTTGCGTATATCAAGCGCGATGATTTCCAAACAAGCTTGTACTTATATGATCTTCACACCGGTGAGCATACCAAGCTGTATGGCGAGCTTGAGCGTGATATGCAAGAGACATGGGCAATTCATGGCGTATACCCAACAATTGCTTGGACACCAGATAACGAACAGCTGGTCTTTTGGGCGGGTGGTACCATTCATAAGCTAGATGTAGATGATAAGTCTGTCTCGACTATTCCATTTAAAGTTGAGACCAATAAGCAAATTCAAAAAGCGGTGCGTTTTACACAAAACATCGATAGCGATAATTTTGATGTGAAAATGCTGCGCAATGTACAAATTTCACCGGATGGTGAAACGGCTATTTTTGAAGCGCTAGGTCATATTTATAAACGTGATTTAGAGTCTGGCAAAGTAAAGCGCCTGACTAAGCAAGACGACCACTTTGAATTATTCCCGCAGTTCTCTCGTGATGGTAAGAAGGTTGTTTACACCACATGGGATGATAACGAACAGGGCTCAGTACGTGTTGTATCTGCGCGCAGTGGCCGTGGCGATACCATTACTAAAGAGCCGGGTAAATATGTAGAGCCAACTTTCAGCCCTGATGGCAAAACAGTTGTTTACCGTAAAGCGTCTGGCGGCAGTATCCTTAACCCAACATGGTCATTAGAGCCAGGCATTTACTCAGTAAGTGCTAAAGGTGGTAAAGCGACGCTAATCACTAAATCAGGATATCAGCCACAATTTGGTGCAGCGAATGACCGTATTTATGTGATGAGCCCTTGGCCGAAACCAACATTAAGTGTTGTTGAGCTTGAATCAAAGCAAGTTCGTAAACTTTACGAATCAGAACATGCAACAGAGTTTAGAGTATCACCAGATGGCCAATACTTAGCGTTTGCAGAGCGTTTTAAAGTATTTGTTACGCCATTTGTTGAGCGTGG
Organism: Pseudoalteromonas sp. P1-26; assembly: GCF_001401795.1. Classification (NCBI taxonomy): domain Bacteria; kingdom Pseudomonadati; phylum Pseudomonadota; class Gammaproteobacteria; order Alteromonadales; family Pseudoalteromonadaceae; genus Pseudoalteromonas; species Pseudoalteromonas sp. P1-26. Next base: position 18,267 of record NZ_LKDX01000019.1, read on the forward strand.
CAAAACCATTAATATTGGCCCGAAAGATAGCCAATTCCCAATTGAGCAGCTTTCTGTTCGCGCCGGTGAAAACATCAGCTGGAGTGGCACAAGCGATAAACTTTATTGGAGCTTAGGCCCAGAGTTATATCATGCAAGCTTAGCGGGTTTATTTGATATTAACCAAAATGCAGAGACTGACTTTAAAGTTAAAAGCGGCGACAACATCGGTTTTACAAAAACCATGGCGGAGCCTAAATCAATCTTTGCGTTAACTGGTGCGCGTATTATCACCATGAACGGTGAGCAGATCATTGAAAACGGCGTTATTGTTACTGATGGTAAGCATATTAAAGCGGTTGGCAGTAAAGACAGTGTTGCTATTCCTAAAGGTGCAGAAGTAATTGATGTAACGGGCAAGACAATTATGCCGGGTATTGTTGATGCGCATGCGCACGGCTCGCAAGGCAGCGATGAGATCATTCCACAGCAAAACTGGAAGAACTTAGCTGGCTTAGCGTTAGGTGTGACAACGATTCACGATCCATCAAACGACACCACAGAGATTTTTGCTGCAAGCGAAATGCAAAAAGCAGGCATGATTGTCGGCCCTCGTATTTTCTCAACGGGTACCATTTTATATGGTGCAAATATGCCAGGTTATACATCGCATATTGACTCGTTAGAAGATGCTAAATTCCACCTTGAGCGTTTAAAGAAAGTAGGTGCGTTTAGTGTTAAATCATATAACCAACCTCGTCGTGAACAGCGCCAACAAGTTATTGAAGCAGGTCGTGAACTTGAAATGATGGTTGTGCCAGAAGGCGGTTCATTACTGCAGCACAACTTAACTATGGTAGTTGATGGTCATACGGGTATTGAACACTCAATTCCTGTTGCCAATATTTACGATGATATTCGCCAGCTTTGGTCTCAAAGCGATGTGGGTTATACGCCGACACTCGGTGTAGCTTACGGTGGTATTTGGGGTGAAAATTATTGGTACGACAAGACGGATGTGTGGAATCACCCACGCTTAAGTAAGTTTGTACCAAAGAATCAGCTTTTACCTCGCTCAATGCGTCGTGTTAAGGCGCCCGATCATCACTATAACCACTTTAACAATGCCCGTGTTGCTAAAGAGCTGCAAGACTTAGGTGTTTTAGTAAACCTTGGTGCTCACGGTCAACGTGAAGGTTTAGCGGCACATTGGGAAATTTGGATGTTTGCGCAAGGTGGTATGACACCACTTGAAGCAATTCGTGCAGCAACCTTAGATCCTGCTAAATACATTGGCCTTGATAACAACATCGGTTCTCTTGAGCCGGGTAAGCTTGCCGATTTAATTGTTATTGACGGGAACCCGCTAACTAACATTCGTGATACAGATAAAATCGATTACACCATGATCAATGGTCGACTATTTGATGCTGCCACCATGAATGAAGTGGGTGAGAAAAAACGCGAAAAGTTATATTTTGAAAAAATCTAACATAGCGTAAATCTAAACTGAAAGCGGCCATTGTGCCGCTTTTTATTGTTAATTTATTGTTTTAAATGAGGAAAATGTTTAATTCCAACTAGTTTTGCTTGGCAGATCATGCCCTCTACAAGCGTCATCAAATAGTGGCTGTGCGAGTCTAGCTGCGAACTTTCCATGTTATTACACGCTGATAAACGCTGTTTAATTAACTGCTGTACTGCCATTTTATGCTCTTTGCAGGCTTGATTTATCGGGCTTGTAGGATCAGCAAACTCAGCGGCAGTGTTAATAAATAAACAGCCATTAAAATCACCTAACTCAGTCACTTCAGAATTAAACCAAGCTTCATGGCAGCTGATCAAAGCGACTTTAAATTCTTCAACAGTAGTTAGCTTGCTGGTGGCATGCGTTAACCAATTTAAAAACCTGTTATGTCGCTCACTAAGGCACGCTAATAATAACTCATCTTTACTTGCGAAATGATGGTACATGGTTTTTTTGGCGACACCCGCCACACTAATAATTTCGTTTATTCCCACACTATGAATGCCTTTTTGATAAAAAAGTGACAGGGCGGTCAAAATAATATGTGTTCGTTTATCCATAACAAGGTCTCATTAGGTGACTAATGATAGCTTAACAGAAGTAGACCGACTTGTCTACCATTTGCTGGTAGACAAATCGGTCTACCTATTGGAGGTTTTATGGAGAATAAAGTAAGCAAGGCGGCCATTGCGGGTATATTTGCTTGTATGGCAATTTTTGTATTGGCCTATTTACAGCAATTAGGAAGTTATGGGGTGTGGTTGATGGCTCCATTTGGAGCAACTGCGGTGCTGGTATTTGGTGTGCCACACAGTCCTTTAGCTAAAGCGAAGAATGTTATTGGTGGGCACTTTTTAACTGCACTAATCGGCGTTGTTTTTGTAAATTATGTCGGAGTAGGGCCTGTTGAAATTGCTATAGCTACAGGGTTGGCAATTAGCCTAATGATGTTGACAGATACCGTACATCCCGCTGCAGGCGCAAACCCAATTTTGATAATGCAATCTATGCAAAGCTGGGACTTTTTAGTGATGCCTGTATTGATTGGAACCGTATTTATAGTGTTGTTTGGCCATGTTAGCCAATGGATTATAACTAGCCAAATGAACAGCCATAAAAAAACCGCTAACGAGTAGCGGTTTTTAAAATTGCTAAGTGTAATTTGATTACACAACACCACGCGGTAAACGACAATCGTGGTCTTTTTCAGCTAGGTTAACAATCCAAAGCTCTTCAGCTTTGTAACCGTCATCGTTTGCTGTAACAACAGTGAACGATGCTTTCTTAGCTGTTTTAGCCGGTGCAGCGGTTTTAGTTTTGGTTTTTTTCGCTGGTGCTTTAGGTGCTTCTTCTGCTTTAGGCTCAGCTGTTTTACCAGAAGTGAGCTCTTCAGTCAGCGCTGCAACATCAGCAAGGCGCATATTTTTGCCACCGTCGATGCTATACCAACCAGGTTTTGTTGTGATTTCAGGTTTCTTACCATTCGCTGCTTCGTATGCTGCTTCGAAGGCATTTAACACTTCTGTTTTGTCTAGTTTGCTCATCAGAGACCCTATACGTTGTAAACACAGATTAAGAATATATATTTATACCTATTTTCAGCTTACTTTTCAATTTTTTGCGATTTTCCTTCCATTTTTCACTCATAAACGCCAAAATTTGCACAAAATAGAGGGTTGAAGGACGATTTTTATATGCAACGCAAACAATTTACTCAATTATTAAACGACATTCTTAAACCTGATTCTATCGCTGACTTTTGCCCAAATGGCTTACAAGTTGAAGGTGCGAGCGAAGTAAAAAAGATAGTGACGGGTGTCACCGCTAGCCAAGCATTGATTGATGCCGCTATTGCAGAAAATGTAGATACTATTTTGGTACACCATGGTTATTTCTGGAAAGGGGAATCGCAGCCAATCACGGGCATGAAAAAGCGCCGTATTGCAGCACTTTTAAATAATGATATTAACTTATATGGCTATCATTTACCGCTAGATATACACCCTGAAATTGGTAATAACGCGCAACTGGCTAAGTTACTCGATATTGAGTTCACAGGTGGGCTTGAATCTGGCCCAAATAGTGTGCCAGTAAAAGGCCGTTTAAAAACACCTTTAAGTGGTGAAGAATTTACCGCCAAAATAACCCAAGTACTTGACCGTGCACCATTAACTAGTTTGGTAAGAAAAGAGAAAATCGAAACCATCGCTTGGTGCACAGGTGGCGGACAAGGGTATATTGATTTAGCGGCAGCTCAAGGTATTGATGCTTATCTTACAGGTGAAGCCTCTGAGCAAACGATTCATAGTTCACGCGAGCAAAGTATCGACTTTTTTGCAGCAGGGCACCATGCGACTGAGCGTTATGGCATTAAAGCCTTAGGCGAGCTTTTAGCTCAGCAGCATGGTTTTGATGTAACGTTTATCGATATCGACAATCCAGTCTGATGTTCTACAGCGCCTCTGGATCAATCCAGCGGCGCACATTCACCCATGCACTGCCAATTTTCTCATGCGCTACTCTGGTCACTGCAACAAGTACTGCAATGTTAGGTATAAACTGTTTGTACGTTGGATACTGACTAAAATCTTGAAAGTCGGTTGCCGCTGGGATCACATCAATGCCTTGTGCATTAAATAAGTCTTTAGCTCGCGGCATGTGGCTCGCTGAGGTGACTAAGGCAGTTTTTTTATCGACTAAATAAATGGCAAGTCGTTTCGCCTCTTCTGCGGTGTCCATGGCGAGAGGGTTTTGTTTAATTCTCGTTGCAGAAATACCTAACGCTTTTGCTGTCTCAAACATGAGCTGGCTATTGGTGGTATTAGCAAAGCCGCCTCCTGATACATAAAGGGTGGCATTTGGATAGTGATGGGCAAGCTTAACACCTTCAAGTAATCGAGCAAGCGCGCAATCGCCTAACTGGTGGTTTGCTTGAAGGCGCGAGTTGGGCATTATTGAGCAGCCAAGTACCACAATGTTATCGAGTTTAGGGTGTTTCGCTTGGTTAAATTGCCAAGCTGGGTTATTGCTTGCAGCTATCAGTGATTGACCAATAAATGGCGTGCTTATCAGCATTAAAGTTAGAATACTAACAAAGCCAAAATAGAGTGCTTTGCGTTTATGTGCAATGGCTAAAAATACCATCACTAAAGTAAGAAGCCCGAGCAAAGGCAGGGGCATTAATAATGAGCCAATGATCTTTTTAATTTCAAACATGTATCAACACTATTGTTTGTAACAGATGCAGCTATGTTAGTTATTTTGCCTAGCTTTAGCGACCGTTATTTTGCTTACATGTATTTAAAAAGTGGCGATAAACTGGGTTATCTTTCATATTCTTTTTCATCGCTAAATACATAGGGCGAGTAAGGCCTAGTGCACCTAACGGAATAGACTTAATGAGCCCTTGGCTTTCATAAGGGGTGACTAGCCAGTCTGGTAATGCTGCAACCCCCATACCTGCACTCACTAATTGAAATATCAATAAGCCTTGGTCAACCGTTTTAAGCGTGCCATCAAAGCGTGCATTTTGAATAAAATGTTTAAAGATGTCTTGGCGCTCACGGGGAATAGGGTACGAAATAATTGTTTCGTTTTTTAAATCAAGGGCGGTGACATAGGCTTTTTTTGCCAACTCATGATCCGGTGCAACGATTAGTTTTAATTTAAAATCAAACAGGTGAGCATACTCAAGTTGATCGGGTTCACGAATATCAGAAGTCAGCACTAGATCTAATTCATCATTAATTAAATCTGGAATGGCGTCGTAACTAAAGCCGCGCTCGTAATCAATTTTAATATCAGGCCAAAAATTATTAAATTCTTTGATGGTTGGGAGCAACCAATGAAAGCAGGCATGACACTCAACGCTTAAACGTAAATTTGAAATTGGCTGGTTAAGACTTTCTTTTAACCGACATTTTGTTGCCTCAACACGAGGTAATACTTCATTAGCAAGCTCCAGAAGTAGCATACCTTGCGGAGTAAAACGCACAGGCTGTGTTTTACGTTCGAACAGCTGGCAATCTAACTTATTCTCGAGATCTTTAATTTGATGCGATAAAGCCGATTGAGTTAAAAACAACTCACGGGCGGTATTGACCAAAGAGCCTGTTTCTTTAAGGGTCGCTATGGTTTTTAGGTGCTTTATATCAATCATCTTTAAAAAATCTCATGGAAAATGTGAGTCTAACTCAGATTACGAACATACTACGCCTTAGAATTTATTTTTTCAACGTCTAGACGTCTAAAACCTGCAGTTATTTTAACTGCTTTTTTACAATACGCCTTTTGATAAATAATTGACAGCGTTGTCATGTGGTTTTTTGTAGTTTAACTATGAAATTCCATGAATTTACCTCAAGTTGAAACTTGCAGTTTAAATCGTGATACAGCTTGCGATTAGTAATTTGATATTTAATTAAAATTACCGAGAGTAGGGTTTAGTTGTTTGCTAAGATATTATTTTTTAAGGTGTTATTATCTTCTATTAGGTGTAACGTGATTTTTAAAGGAATGCTTGTGATACGTACCTTACTTTTACTCTGTGCATGCTGGGTTTTGCCTGTTTGCGCTGGCACTATTTACAGCCAGTTTCCAACAGAGATTGACCCGCATGGTCACTATGTTTTTTATTCACATGGTTTTATCGTCGAAGGGACAAACCCTAAGCCTGTTCACAAAACCTTTGGTGTTTATGACTTTATTGCAGTAAATGAAGCACTGGCAGATGAGAGCTATCATTTAATTGCCTATCACAGGCCAGAGGGCACTGAGCCATTTACGTTTGCGAAAAAGCTCGCTGTAGATGTTGAAGCATTGATCAGTGCCGGTGTTGCTGAGTCGAACATTAGTTTGGTTGGTTTTTCACGGGGCGGGGCATTGTCGATCCTAGCAGCCAATGAACTTAAACGTACACATATTAACTTAATTATATTGGCAGGTTGCGCAGGCCTTATAAAAAATCACACATCAGTTAAGGCTTATGGCAAGGTGTATTCTATCTTTGAGCGCTCAGATCAGGTTGGCTCTTGCCAATTTTTAATTGATAGAAGTGACGTAACCAAGTTCGAAGAATTAAGCATTAATACAGGGCTCTCCCATGGCGCATTTTATAAACCAAAAGATGAGTGGCTGTTACCAATTAAGAAGTGGTTAAAGGATTAACTATGCCTTATATATTGCTCGTTTTTGTGATCAGTGTTTTGGGCGTGAGCTCCGTAAGCTATGCTGAGCCGTTTACTTTGCCACATACTAATACTGTGTTACTTAAAGATAAACATACCGAAAACGAATACCCCATTACGATTAAATTGCCACGCAGCTACCAAAAGCAAAACCAGAAGCGCTACCCAGTTGTTTACCTGTTAGATGCAAACTACAGTTTGCCAATTACCTCTGGTGCTAGTCGCTTTATGATGAATTCGGGGACTATAGAAGAGGTAATTATCGTTGCAGTAGGATATCAAAAAGGTGTATCAGGGCTTGATAGCCGTATTTATGACTATACGCCATTTGAAGATAAAAATTGGCAGCGTAAAACTGGCGGAGCAAGTCAGTATCTAAACTACCTAAAACATACTGTATTGCCTTATATTGAGGCCGACTTCAGAACAACCCAAAAAAGTACGTTAGTCGGTAACTCACTTGGCGGTTTATTTGCGGCTTATACCTTATTCACTGAGCCTTCGCTTTTTTCAAATTATATTATCGGCAGTCCTTCAGTGTGGTTTAAAGAAAACTCAATATTAGCTATGGCTGTAAAACCAGCTGCCAACACAACAAAAGTTTACATCGCAGTGGGAGAACTTGAAGAAAGCGAAGGTGAAAAAATGGTGTCGGGCGCAAGGCAATTAGCAGCTAAAATTAATAAACATAGCGGCGCGCTGGTTACAACAAATTTATTTGTTATCCCTCAGGCACGCCATGCAACTGCATTCCCAACAACGATTACCCAAGCCTTAGACTGGATTTACCAGGTTAATGGCAATTAAAGAGCGTGACACTTTTTATATTTTTTGCCGCTCCCACAAGGGCACTCGTCGTTACGGCCAATTTTAATATCTGCAACTGGCGTTATATCACCATCTAAGTAACGCCATAGGCCATCTTCTTTAATAAAACGCGACTTTTCGTGTAACTCACAATACAAGTTTTGGTAAAAGTAATTAGCTTTAAATTCGACAAAACCTTCTTGATCATTATGTTCAGTATCTAAAACACTTAGCTTGGTAAAACGGCAGCTATTAGCAAAATCTTTAATTTCGCGAACAGGGTTAGCGGCTTGTTGGCTTTGTGCATAGGTACTGAATACATATTTCGCATTTTTCAGCGCGTAAGCACTAAAACGAGAACGCATAAGTTGCTCTGGGGTATCAGCTTGGCTTGCACCTGTATGAAAAGGCTGGCAGCAAAGCTCGTAAGTCGATTCGCTGCCACAAGGACAAAGGGAGTGTGTGAGTGATGTCATAACAACTTACCTAAAACTATAAATTGTTATTTTAACAAGCCTATTGTGGCTGCGGTACTAAATTGTTTAATTGAGCGCTTTTTGTAAAACAATAAAACTTAGCAGATGCCTGCTCAAGGTTTAAGTTCATCGAATCAAGTTGATGATTGTTTACAATATCTGTCCATGTGATCACAGCAGCAAAATTACCGTTATGTAATGCTGAACTAAGAACATACTCAAGATTAACTAAATGTTTTTGTCTGATCACAAGTAGTTTGCTGGTATCAATCGAACATGAATCTAGTAAGGCTTTACTAGGAACATGATCAGGAGCAATTAATAGTGTCCATGCATTTTGGCTATTGTAATGATGCAATACTTTTAATAGCTCAAAGGTTGCTGATATTTCGTCTTCAATTTGAATTAAATTAACAGACGCTTTGTCGTTATCTTGTTGGTAGCTTTTAACTGTTCTTATGGTAATTGGCTGTAACATAACTTTCACTCACTGGTTGTTTATACAGTATGTGTATACAGTAGTTTATACAGTGTTTTTGCGCAAGTCCTTTTTTGCTATTTTTTAACCAATTATTCAGTTTTATTTTAGTTAAAATTATTTAATTGTTATTAAACAGTTGCTTATGGTTTTATTTTGAAGGTTGGAAAAGGTGAAAAATTTATCATTAAATCCACACAGTATTTTATACAGTACTGTATAAACTGTTAAATTTTGATTCTATACAGGTGTTTTGCATAAAAAAGCCGGCATAATACCGGCTCTTTATCTTTGAAATTTTGCTATTTATCTAAGTAGGTATTTAAGAACTCAAGGTATGCATTTGAGGCTTTTATGCGGTTTTCTTTTTTAGTAAAACCATGGCCTTCATCATCGAATAATACATATTCAACAGGCACACCATTTGCCTTTACAGCGGCAACAAGTTCATCGCTTTCAACTTGTAAAACGCGTGGGTCGTTAGCACCTTGGATCACCATTAATGGCTTGGTGATGTTTTTAGCATGAAATAGTGGCGAAATGGCACGGTGACGTTCACCGTCTGTCGCTGGGTCGCCCATTTCATCATACAGTGCCTTTTTAAAGCTTTCCCACCATGGTGGAATCGAGTTTAAGGTTCTAACCCAGTTTGTTACACCAAATATATTAATGCCTACTTTGAACTCTTCAGGTTCAAAGGCAAGTGCTGCGGCGGTCATAAAGCCACCGTAGCTGCCCCCCATGATGCCAATTTTATCTGCATCAACCCAATCTAGGCTTTGTAGGTGTTTTTTACCGTAAACAATATCTTGTAAATCGTCAGTGCCATGTTTTTTATCATCTAAATGGAAGAACGTTTTACCATAGCCTGAGCTGCCACGGTTATTAACTGCAAAAATGGCATAACCATGATTGACTAGATGCTGCTGCATTGCACTATATCCTGTGCGACTTTGGCCGCCAGGACCGCCGTGCACCCAAACTAAAGCTGGTACTTTGTTGTTGCTATTAGCTTGCTTAGGCTTATATAAAACCCCAGGGATCTCTAAACCATCAAAGCTTTTAAAGCGCACAATTGTGCTTTCAACCAAGTCATTTTGATCAATTGCTTCACTTAATGTGTTGGTTAATTGTTTAGCTTTTGATTCACCCAGTTGCCACACAAATAGGTTACTTGGCGAGGTATCTGAATTTAAATAAAACGCCATGGTCTTTTCATCAGCTGAAAAGTTCACACCACGTAAGTTACCAGCTGGCAGCGATGGCATGGCAATAGCTTTACCTGTGGTGGTATCAATTATCGACACTTTAGTGCTTGCGTCAGCATTAACACCGCTTACTTGATAACGGCCAGATTTAGAGAAGTAAATGAAGCTCACATCCCACTCATCTTTGAGGGCAGGGCTGTGCTCGCCGGTCGTTAAGTCATAGCGCCACACTTCTGCAAATTCACCTTTGGCATCGGTTGAGTAATATAATGATTTACTGTCTCTTGAGAAGGTTTCAGGGCCATATTTTGCGTCGTCGTCATGACGGGTAATGAGTTCTGGTTTCAGTGTTTTCTTACGCGTATCGAGAATAAAAACATCGCTGTCTTTGTTCGAATTGTTTTTCGATAAAGCAATAAAGCGGCCGTCAGGGCTGATCGCACCGACATCTAGCCCCATAGTATTTTGATAAACAGGCGTTACTTCATAGCTGTTAGCATCAACACGATATAGGTCCATAAACTTAGCATCACGCTGATTGCTGGTTATAAAAAAGTGTTTACCGTCTTCTGTGAAGCCTGCAAATCCTGCACGGGTTTCTTCACCTGGCGTAAGATCTTTAACTGTGCCATCTGTTTCGCGAACGTAGATGTGATAACGCTCGTTACCGCCTGAGTCTTTAGTAAATAGTACGCGCTCATCTTTAGGGAAATAAGCCACAGCATAAGTACTGTCTTCAAAGTCTGTTAAGCGGGTTTTTTGGGCGGTTTTTATATCTACTTCATAAAGGCTATAAATGCCGCTTTCGTCACTGCTAACGAGTATTTTGTCGCCTTTCGGTGAAAAGCTGCTGCCCATAATTGAGGTTGTATCAAAAAAGGTTTCAGCGTCGTACTGTTTAACAGTTTGGCTTTGTTGCACGCTTTCGGTGCTACTTGTTGATGGGGTTGATTGAGAACATCCTGCAAGCGCAAGGCTAAGCGCGCATGCAACGGCAGCTAGTTGAAAACTCGGTTTCATTGTAATTATTCCTTGTTAATTTTTCGTTATCAAGTGTTGCGTGTTCATAATCTAAACGCAAGTTTTACCCGTTCGATATTTGTTACAAATCATGTAAATAAATAGGGACAAGGAATGTGCTAGAGGGTTTATAAACAAAAAAAACCAGCGCAATTTGCGCTGGTTTGGTTTTTCATAACAATTGGAATTGTTTTGCTAGCTTAAGCGGCGTCTGCTTTTTTATCGCTCTCGCCGCGGGCAACATTACCTGCAACTAAGTCTGCTGGGTCAAAGTCGTCAACGTTAATTACGTCAAGACGGGCTTTTTCAACAGCAGCTAGTTTGTCGGCTTCAGCTTGGCTTAAAATGCCTGCTTCTAGGCCCATTTGCGCTACTTTATCAAGCTGGAAGAAAGGCAGTTTTACGCCTTTTTCACGGCATACCTTGTCAAACAGAGGCTCAACTTCAAGAATATCTTTAAGTGTTTGCTCTTGACGGCCAACAAGGTTAAGTGGCTCGTTTTTAAGGTAAATGTAGTTAGCTAAACGGTTACGAGTTTCGCTCGGTACTTGTAATAAGTGTGCAAGTTTGTGCTCAAGCTTATCAGTAGGCTTACGAACTGGACGACCGAATGGGAATAACATGATTTTTAGCATTGCACGTAGTGGTGCAGATGGCATGTTATTGATTAAGTCAGCGAGTGCACGTTGGCAGTGGTAAAGGTGATCTTGGCAGCTCCATTGAACAAGCGCAAAATCTTCTTTTTTACGGCCTTCGTCGTTGTAACGTTTAAGTGTTGCAGATACAAGGTATAAGTAGCTTAGTAAGTCACCTAAACGTGCAGAGATACGCTCTTTACGTTTTAATGAACCACCAAATACCGCCATGCTGATATCTGACATTAATGCTAATGATGCACTGAAACGTGACGCAACACGATAAAACTCAGCGGTTTCGTCTTTGTACGGTGTACTTGTGAAGCGAGCATTTGTTAATGCTAACCACTTAGTACGTACAAGGTTCGAAATAGTAAAGCCAACGTGACCCATTAATGCTTTATCGAATACTGCCAGCGCTTCTTCACGGTCTTCAATAGCACAAGCACCTAGCTCAGTTAACACGAATGGATGACAACGAATTGCACCTTGACCATAAATGATCATGTTACGTGTTAAGATATTTGCACCTTCAACGGTAATTGCAATTGGCGCACCTTGGTAACCGCGACCTAAGTAGTTGTTTGGACCAAGCATGATGCCTTTACCACCATGAACATCCATGCCGTGAATAGTCGCTTCACGCATTTGCTCAGTTAAGTGGTATTTGATAATCGCAGAGACAACCGATGGTTTTTCACCAAGGTCAACAGCCCCTGTAGACATGCTAACAGCAGCATCAGAGCTATATGCGTAACCTGCAAGTTTTGCCATTGATTCTTCAACACCTTCCATTTGACCAATTGGTAAACGGAATTGACGACGAATACGGCTGTAAGAGCCTGTTGCAAGCGCAATTGTTTTAATGCCACCTGTAGAGTTAGACGGCAATGTAATTGCACGACCAACAGATAAACATTCAACAAGCATACGCCAGCCTTGACCTGCCATTTTCGGGCCACCAATGATGTAATCAAGTGGTACGAAGATGTCTTTACCGCGAGTAGGACCATTTTGGAATGGTACGTTTAGCGGGAAGTGACGACGGCCAATTTCGACCCCTGGAGTATCTGTAGGGATCAGCGCACAGGTAATACCAGGTTCTTTGTCATCACCTAGTAAACCGTCTGGATCTTGTAGTTTAAATGCAAGACCAAGTACAGTCGCAACAGGAGCAAGAGTAATGTAACGCTTGTTCCATGTTAGGCTAATACCAACAACTTCTTCGCCGTTCCATTGACCTTTACAAACAACACCGTAATCAGGAATTGCACTTGCGTCAGAACCAGCTTCTGGTGATGTTAAAGCAAAACATGGGATCTCTTGACCACTTGCTAAACGTGGTAAGTAATGATCTTTTTGCTCTTTAGTACCATAGTGCTGAAGTAATTCGCCCGGACCTAATGAGTTAGGTACACCTACGATAGAAGAAAGTAGCGTCGATTTACTGGTTAACTTTTGCAGTACACATGATTGTGCATAAGCAGAAAACTCTAAACCGCCGAATTCTTTTTTGATGATCATGGCAAAGAATTTATTATCTTTTAGATATTGCCAAACATCTTGCGGTAAATCAGTTAGTTCGTGAGTTGCGTGCCAGTCATCTAGCATGCTACACACTTCTTCAACAGGACCATCAATAAATGCTTGCTCTTCGATAGTCAGTTTAGGTGCTGGGTATTGGTGCAATTTGTTCCAGTCAGGACGACCACAAAACAGATCCGCTTCCCACCACGTAGTACCGGCATCGATTGCTGATTTTTCAGTATCCGACATAGTCGGGGTTACTTTTTTGAAAGCAGCGAAGATAGGTTTAATGATGTATTGTTGACGAACGCCAGTCACAGAAAGTGGCACAGCGATAAGTAAGAATAGTAGCCAACTAATTGCGCCAAACGCGCCAGCAAATGTGCCAACAAGTAAAGTCGCAACGGCAATACCTAAGCAGGTATTCCAGCTTGCTCTGTGGTAACTCGCGATACTAAGCAGCACGAGTAAACCAAGTAAAAATATGAGAGTCATTGATTATTCCTTAATAGAGGTCAGACCACCTCTTTTAGAGTAGCGCTAGAAAAGCGAATTATCAAGAGGGGAACAAGGATTAAAACGGCTTGTTTGGTGAGTTTTATTATTTTAAAAATGGCTATCAGTGCAAAAACATTTACAGCAGATGAGGAATTGTTGAGTAATTACTTATAATCAGCGCCGTTATACTTGCGATTAGTTGTGAATTGCTCAGATAGTTCTGAAAATCTCAGCATAGCAGTTGCCATCTTTAGCGCTATGATTAACAATGAGCGCAGGCAGAGATCAGCCCATCATGCCTTCCTTCGATTAGTTTTATAGGTTAAGAGTTCTATGTGTGAGTTGCTTGGCATGTCGGCCAATGTACCAACGGATATTTGTTTCAGTTTTTCAGGATTATTAGAGCGCGGTGGTAATACTGGCCCACATAAAGATGGCTGGGGCATCACTTTTTATGAAGGTAAAGGCTGTCGTACATTTAAAGATCCTGAGCCAAGCTGCCAGTCAGAAATTGCCAAACTCGTAAAAGCTTACCCAATAAAAAGTATTTCGGTGATAAGCCATATTCGCCAAGGTAATCGTGGTCGTGTATGTCTTGAAAACACCCACCCATTTACTCGTGAGTTATGGGGACGCGAGATTACGTATGCCCACAATGGGCAATTATCGAATTATCATGATTTAAAACCAGACTATTACAGGCCTGTCGGTAATACCGACAGTGAACTGGCGTTTTGCTGGCTGCTTGATAAAATTCGCGAAAAATACCCTAAGCGCCCATCAAATATGGCGTCTGTATTTCGCTATGCTGCCAAGCTTGCTCACACACTGCGTGAAAAAGGCGTATTTAATATGCTACTTACCGATGGTGTTTTCGTTTTAGCTTATTGCACCAATAATCTACATTGGATCACACGCCGTGCGCCGTTTGGCAAAGCGACATTAATTGATGCTGATATGGTGGTTGATTTTCAAAAAGAAACCACACCGAACGACGTGGTTACTGTGATTGCAACAAGGCCGCTCACCAATGATGAACGCTGGCAGAAAATGGAGCCAGGTGAGTTTGCACTGTTTAAAATGGGCGAAAAGATTTAAATAAAAGATGAAGCGCTACTCAGGCGCTTCATTACTCACTTCATTATTTGTTACGGCGACTGGCGTGGTCACGGTAAATGAATTAAGTTGCACTTCAAATTGCTCTACGCCTTTTTCACCTTTCCACATACGAACTAGCATGTAGTCCATTTCTGGGGCAAACCAAGCGAGTGCTTGACGCTTGTCGTTATCGTATAAACGTTTTACTTTAATCGCTTCTACATTGCCGATGGGCAATGAAATCATTTCTGTGCCGACAACTTCAAAGTTGTAGTTACGTAAATTGCCTTTTTTATCAACAAGTGGATAAGATAATTGCGTTTTGCCTTGTTTTAGCTCTTCGCGAACTTGCACTTGATAAGACAGTGAATCTTGAAATTCATCTGACCAATCAATTTTAAGAGGATATTTACTTTGGCTGCTTTGAACTTGTTTTTGCGTCGCATCAAATTTCAAGCTGTATTCTTTATCAGGCCCTGTGCCTGAGCGCTCCATGGTGTAACTCATTGGAGAAACTTTCTGATCATGATAAGTAAACATGGATGTTTCTTTTCGTGAGTCCGAAAAAATCATCCATTCGATTTCACTGTGATAGGTGATCACGTAGTTACCGTCAGCGGCTTTTTTCAGCTCGCGTACTGCTTTACCATGGGTTTCGCCTTTACGAAGTACATCGTATTTGGCTTGGTATTGAGTGAGGTCGCCAGCTAAAACACTGGTAGGAAGTAATAAAGTGCCCACACAAGCGAGTAGGGCACTTAGATTTTTATTCTGGGTAGTGCGCGCCGTGTGCAGGAAGTTTCTTTTCGTCAAAAACTGCATAATCTGCTTCCATCTTGAGTCGTTGTTCACTGAACCACTTGACCACCAATGGATAGATTATATGTTCTTGCTGATGAACACGTTGTGCGAGTGTCTCTGCGGTATCGTTTTCGAGTACCGGAACTTTGGCTTGAAGAACAACGGGACCGCCGTCTAGCTCTTCTGTGACAAAGTGAACACTAACACCATGAACGTCATCTTTTGCATCTATCGCTCGTTGGTGGGTATTCAGCCCTTGGTACTTAGGCAACAAAGAAGGGTGAATGTTCAACATTTTTCCCTTAAACTTTTGCACTAAGCTAGGTGTAAGAATACGCATAAAACCAGCTAATACAACTAGATTTGGTTCAAAATTGTCAATAATGTCCATTAACTCAGCATCATAGGCCTCGCGCGAGTCAAAATCTTTATGGCTAAGTACACGTGTTTGTATACCTGCATTTTTTGCTCGCTCAAGGCCATAGGCGTCGGCTTTATTACTAATTACAGCGGCGATTTCGGCCTTTATCTCACCACGCGCACATGCGTCGATGATGGCTTGAAGGTTTGAACCGCTACCAGAAATTAATACAACAAGACGACAAGGGGTCATTAGTCACGACCACCTAAAATTTCTACTTGCTCTTCACCTGCTTTCGCATCTTGGATCTCACCGATATGCCATGCATTTTCGCCAAGATCTTTAAGAATTGTTAAGCTTTGCTCAAGTTTGTCAGCTGGAACAACTAAAACCATGCCTACACCACAGTTAAATGTACGGTACATTTCGTGTGTTGTGATGTTGCCGTTTTCTTGTAACCAGTTGAAAACAACAGGCCATTCCCAGCTATCACCTTTGATTACTGCTTTTGCAGATTCAGGAAGTACGCGCGGGATGTTTTCCCAGAAACCACCACCCGTGATGTGAGATAACGCATGAACGTCAACCTGCTTGAATAGCTCAAGTAGTTGTTTAACGTAGATACGAGTTGGCTCTAAAAGGTGATCGCCTAGTGTTTTGCCTTCAAGCTCTGCACTTGTGTCTGCGCCAGATACTTCAAGAACTTTACGAATTAATGAGAAGCCGTTTGAGTGAGGACCACTTGATGCAAGAGCGATTAATTGGTCGCCTGCAGCAACTTTAGTACCGTCGATAATTTTTGATTTCTCTACAACACCAGTACAGAAACCAGCCATGTCGTAGTCTTCGCCGTCGTACATACCTGGCATTTCAGCAGTTTCACCACCGATTAAAGCGCAGCCAGAAAGCTCACAGCCTTTACCAATACCTGTTACAACATCAGCCGCAGTATCTACGTCTAATTTACCAGTTGCATAGTAATCAAGGAAAAATAGTGGCTCTGCACCTTGTACAATAAGGTCGTTTACACACATAGCAACAAGGTCGATACCCACTGTGTCGTGCTTTTTAAGATCGATTGCTAAACGTAGTTTTGTACCAACACCGTCTGTGCCAGCAACCAGTACAGGCTCTTTATAGCCAGTTGGTAGTTCGCAAAGTGCGCCAAAACCACCGATACCGCCCATTACTTCAGGACGTCTGGTTTTTTTAACTACGCCTTTAATACGCTCAACAAGTGCATTACCGGCATCGATATCTACGCCCGCGTCTTTATAGCTAAGAGACTGTTTTTGTTCGCTCACAGGTTTTCCTCAAAAAAGTTGCATGTGGGTTGCTTAGAAACGCGCGTATTTTACAACAATTGCACTGGCGCGGCTAGTTGAAAAATCACTTTAACCGACTTGACAAGGACAGTTGTCCGGTTTTTTGTTTTCAAGTTCCAAGGCAAAAGTATCAGGCAAATGAACTTTTAACCTTGAAACTCGAAACTTCTCACTATTTGTTAAGCTTTCGCGGTTAAAATAGCGCGAAGAGGGGCAGGGTAACCTTCAATGGTTTTGCTGGTGTCATTTGGGTCTAAAAAGTCGACTAATGATTCGTTTTCCATCCACTGGGTTTTACGTTGTTCTTCAAGCGTTGTGATTGCGCAGTCTTTAACTTGTACATCTTTAAAGCCAACGCGCTCCATCCATAGTTTTAATGCCGCGGTGCTTGGGATAAACCATACATTACGCATTTTCGCATAGCGGTCAGTTGGCACTAAAACTGTGTGCTCATCACCTTCAACAACCAGTGTTTCAAGGACTAACTCACCACCAGGGCGAAGCTGTGCTTTTAATTGCGCTAAAAAGTCGATAGGTGAACGACGATGATATAAAACACCCATTGAAAATACCGTATCGAATGCTTTTAGCTCTGGCAGAGCTTCAACACCTAACGGCAATAAATGCACGTTTTCATCTTGGTGATAATGCTTTATCGCTTGGAATTGGCATAAGAATAAATCAGATGGATCAATGCCCACTACAAAATTAGCGCCTTCACCGCGCATGCGCCACAAGTGATAACCTGAGCCACAGCCAATATCAAGCACAGTGCGGCCTTTTAACGGTTCTATATGAGGCAGTAAACGATCCCATTTCCAATCACTGCGCCACTCAGTATCAATTTCGATACCGTGTAAGCTAAATGGCCCTTTACGCCATGGCATAATGCGCTTTAATAAATGCGTTAACTGTTTTTGCTGACCTTCAGATAGCTCATCACCGGTGCCAATTTGTACTTTATCCTGAAGATTCACATGGTTTGTGCTTACCTCAGGTAAGTTTTTCAGCACTTTTTGCCATTTCGGTAAATCACCGTGGCTGGCTTCTAGTTCCCAGTGTTTTAATTGGCCAGGCAAAGTTTCGAGCCAGTGGCTAAGCGGGCTTTGTGCAATCGCAGCGTAAAATTGGTTAAACCATTGAGACATGAAATACTCTTTATATCGTTGTGATGATTACTTGATTGCAATCATCGAGCAGAAGTTAAAACATTGATACCACACTTGCGTTTGGCTAAAACCAATTTCACTTAATCGGTTTAAGTGGGTAGATAAATGATCAGGGCGCATGACATTTTCGATAGCCGTACGCTTTTGGCTGATCTCAAGCTCTGAATAGCCGTTGTGACGTTTAAAATCATGGTGTAAATCAATGAGCAAATTATCGCATTGCTCATTTTCACCTCTAATTTTTTCGCTCAGCAGCAAAACACCGCCTGGTTTTAAATTTGCGTAAATCTTTTCAAGCACCGCTTGGCGCTTTTCAGGTGGAATAAACTGTAGTGTAAAGTTCATCGCGACCACAGAGGCATTCTCGATAGCTAAATCGTTGATATCACCCAGTGTAACCGTGACCGGCACGTCAGAGCGAAAACCTTGTAAATGTAATTTACAGCGCTCAACCATCGCTTCTGAATTATCAACAGCAATGATATTACAGTTATCAGTGCGAATATTGCGGCGCATACTTAACGTTACAGCACCAAGAGAACAGCCTAAGTCGTATAGGTTTGAATTGCTTTGCGCGTACTCACCAGCCAGCTTACCCATGGTGCTAACAATAGTTGCATAACCTGGCACCGAGCGCTGGATCATATCAGGGAAAACTTCTACTACATGTTGGTCAAAGCTAAAGTCTTTAACCGCTTGCTCAGTGGCATAAATACTGTCTTTTTGCGTCACTTGAACAGTCTCTTTAAAAAATAATACCGCTATTTTAGCATTTTTAACTGGATAGTCAGTGATAAATTCAGTAGCTTGGCTAGAATTATCAATAACAAGTACAAAAAAGAGAAGTTTAATGACAAAAAGCAAAGTGATCAGTACTGAAGATATCTTATCAACTCTGTGTCATTCAGTGACTGGAGTTCTGTCTTCAGCAAGCGGTAACAGTATTAGTTATTCTGCTATGGTTCAAAAAATCACCCGCACCTGTATGCGCCCAGATATTGGCTGTTTTGTATTGTTCGATGGTGGCTTTACCGGTCTTGTGGTAACAAACTTCACAGCGCAAGCAGCCATGGAAATTTACCATGACTATATGCGTAACATGGGTATGCCTGAGGACGAAATTGCACAAAGCCATTTATCAGATGATGTGGCAAACGTACTCGGCGAGCTGATGAACCAAATCGTTGGTGACTTTACGTCAAAAGTACGCGACCAGCTGCATACTTCTATCACGCAAAACCAACCTAAGATGATGGCGATTAATAAACAAGTGCAAATCTCTGTTGATACCACCATGGATAGACCACAAGCGCGCCGTGTGACCTTCACTACAGCGAAGCAAAATATCTTCTATCTAGAACTGGCAATGGATAAAACTGAGTTTATCAAACTACATGATTTTGATATTTCAGAAGCCGTTGACCCGGATGACATCATCGAAAACGAAGCTAAACAAAAAGCTGAAAAGCAAAAAGCATCATCACAAGCAGACGATGCAGATGATGATTTTATGGCAGAGCTTGGTTTGTAACCTAACGACTTGAGCTGTCAGCTATCAGCCGTCAGATAAAATAGAGGCGCGGGTCAGACCGCGCTTTTTTGTTTTTAAAAGGCTATAGCACTTAGTGTTTTATGTTGAGTTTATTTCAACGCTGAAATTCAATTGAGGGTACTAAGCCCTAAGTTTGAAATATGGTTTTGCAGCTTTCGTTAAATTAATGTTTTGGTGTGTAATACATAAATTAATCTACTGAAATAACTCAATAGGCAATTGAATTGAAATTTAATTACATATATCAAGATGTTATAGTCGATGAAGTAAAGTTAAAACGCTCTGGGAGTGAGTTTCAAGTGTTTGTGACATTCCAAACTCAATCGGAGACTTTACATGTTGTACTTAATGGAGTCCGAGAGATTGATAATATTTCTGATTTGTTAGAAGCAAAACAACTTTGGCTTGAAGATAGCGAATCTAATCAAGCTGAGTATGGAAAATTTAACCTTGGTATTTCACATGAGAGTTACACGGAAATTTGCTTTGACTCATTAGGTTAAGGGCCTTGTAAGCTACCTTGGTATAAAAAATAGTGCTTGGTAGCAATTGCTTACATTCTTAGGTTAAGGAAAATAGTGCTACAAGAATTAGAAAATTGGAGAAATTCAAAATCTAAAATTTTGACAATTGAAAATCTCAAGGTGGTTCTTTCTGCTCAATTGGGTGAGCCAACTAAAGCTCAATACATTGAAATTAAGGGCAATGGCCTTGTAGCAAGGGCAACACTTTGGGAAAATGGTAACCTTGTATTAAAAGCAGTTAGTTGTCAGTCTGATAAGCAGGTAATTTTAAAACATCTGAATTCATGTAAGGCATGGCAAATTGACGATGAACTTAACTGGTTGTTGAGTCAAATTGTTATTTACGAACCTTCATAATCGATGTAGTTGAGTAACTAGTCTTGGCTCAAAACTTACAGTTTAAAGCTTTGAACTTAAAGCTCGTTTTAAAGCCTACATTCATCCAATTTATGCTTTACTCATAAAGCCTTAAATGGATTTGATGATTACATGAATTACTTAAAAAACTTTATAACTAAATTTGTTTTCATGATGCAGAAGCGGCCGGGGTTGATGGCGGTGTTGGCTTTTTGCAGTGGTGTAGCAAGCTATGTCTTTGTTGAGCGAAAAGAATCGTTTTCGCAACTTATCTCTATTTTGCTATTAGTCACTTGGTTGTGGTTGTTAATAGATAACTGGCTAAGAGATAAAGTAGAGGAGCGTTTTGGTGTGGCGGTGTCGCCTAACGTCATGCGCTTTGCGCTGCAAGTTGTGCAGCAAGAAAGTTTGTTTTTTGCCTTACCATTTTTCTTAGCAGTGACAACCTGGGACCATGGGCAGGCCGCGTTTACCGCTTTAATTATACTTTGTGCGTTCGTTTCTGTTGTTGACCCCCTCTATTACAAAAAGCTCGCAAGACACAGTGTCTGGTTTAGTGTGTTTCATAGCTTTTCTTTGTTTGTCGTGCTGTCGGTTACCTTGCCAATTTTATTAAAGTTAACGACCAGCCAAAGTTTTGAAATAGCGCTGATCACGGCTGTTATTTTAACGATTCCAAGTCTTGGTAATTTGATGCCCAATGCTAAATGGTGGCGTTTCCCGCTGTTGGTGTTATTGCTTTGTGCATTAGGTACCGGGCTTTGGCAATTACGTAGTTTTGTGCCACCTGCGGCACTGCGTTTAACCGATATGAGCATGTCGTATCAGCTTGATGAACAAGCTCGTAAACCGCTTTCGCCAATATCAGAACTCACTGAGCAGAGCTTACATGAAAAAGGTCTATATAGTTTTAGTGCGGTAAAAGCACCGCGAGGGTTAAATGAAAAAATCTTCCACGTTTGGGTGCATAATCGAAAAGAAGTTGACCGCATAGCCTTGGATATTTCTGGTGGTCGTAAAGAGGGCTATCGAGCGTGGAGCCATAAAACGAATTTCCCTGCTAATGCTGCAGGGAAATGGGTCGTTAAAGTGGTTACCGAGTCTGGGCAGCTGATAGGGCAAAGAAGGTTTGAGGTTTCAGAAGTTTAGCTATCAGCTTTCAGCCGTCAGTTTTTAGCTGATCGAGATGGGGGATAGTTATTAGAGTTTTTGAACAACAAGAGCTCAACATTCATTCCCCAGGTTTTATGTTTTTGATAGCTGATAGCTGATAGCTGATAGCTGATAGCTGATAGCTGATAGTTTTAATACGGATTTTTCCCTTCACCTACCAGCACACTGAATATTCTTAAATCTAGTTCTAGTTGATGATATTGCGGCTCCATGTGGCAGCATAGTTGATAGAAAGCTTTGTTGTGGTCTTTTTCTTTAAAATGAGCCAGCTCGTGTACGACGAGTGCTTTGAGAAGTGGCTCAGGTGCGCGAAGTAGGTCGCTATTAATGGCAAGGTCGTGTTTTCGGGTTTTACCTTGCATACGGAAAGTATGGGTGCCTAAGGCATTCGTGACCATATCGCCTTGTTTTTTGAATGCAGCACGACCAAAAGGCAGGGCATTTTTAAGGTAGCGCTTTTTCAGCTCAGTGGCGTAACTGTATAAAGCTTTATCGCTGGTAATGCTATGCGCATCAGGGTATTTGCCCTTTAGGTAGTTAGCAGCTCTGTCGCCATTAAATAGCTGTAACACTTGCTCAATGATGTGAGGCGGGTAACCTTGAAAATAACGGCTGTAATCTTTCATATTTTCTCTGATAAATCGGGCGCTAAAATAAACTGCTTTGGCTTGCTTCGCGTTCACCCATAAAAGGTGCGAGCACGGGGTGATTGTAACCTAAATCTTGGCAAAACTGTCTTGCTAAAAGTGGTGACTGGCGATTATCTGCGGTATGAAAAAACAAATAGGGTGATTTTCCTTCATCAAGCCATTGCTTTACTTTTTTCAGCCATGGCTGGTAATACGACTTGTATTCATGTTCAAGACTGGCAATCACAAAGCGCAGCATAGGCTGATTTCCTGTTGCAATGGCATGCACAGGTAAATAAGGTTTTTTCTTTTGCGCATCAATGAGTGCATCGGTATCGGCGGGTACAGCAAATAAAGCGCGGGTATCCATACTGATACGGTCTATATTATTTTCAATTAATAGCTGATTTAAACGAATTTCTGCATCATCTTTTTGAAAGAAACCGGGGTGACGTACTTCTATACCGTAACTAAGTTGTTTGGGTAGTTGTGCAATAAAATTAGCAAGCAGTGGCAGTGCATCTGGTCCAAAGGCACGGGGTAGCTGCAACATTATTTGCCCCGTTTTAGCAAAAATTGGCTCAAATAAGTTTAGCCACGCATTAAGCTCACTAGTTATATTCGTCAGTTGTAATTCGTGACTAAAACGCCGATGAAACTTAAAAGTAAATTTAAAGTCTTCGGGTACCGCATCATGCCAGCGCAATAATGACTCATGACTTGGATCAGCATAAAAACTGGTGTTGCCCTCGACTGAGTTAAAGCATTGCGCATATTCACTGAGCATGTCGGCGCTTTTACAGTGACTAGAGAGTAAATTTCCTTTCCATGCGGTGCTAGACCACTGCGGACAACCTAAATACAGCATTAAACCAACCAATAAATTTAAACTTTAGCTAGTGTATCAAAAGAAATGTTTGCTCAGAAGTCGGGGTATATATTTAGCCCCCGACAGGCACTGCTGGCACTCGCATTTTGCGATGGTTTGGGTATAATGCTCTGCCTTAAATGATTACTTTGTATAGTGGCTTTTGCTCTCAAAATAGCGAACTCTTAAGAGCAGGCGGCTATAAGTCTTTAACTGACAGGAATACTATGCGCTCTATATATTGCGGACAGCTAAACAAATCTCACGTAGATCAAGAAGTTGAACTATGTGGTTGGATCAACAAACGCCGTGACCTTGGTGGCCTTATCTTCGTCGATTTACGTGACAGAGAAGGTTTAGTACAAGTTGTTTTTGATCCTGAAGTAGAAGGATTAATGGATACTGCGAATAAACTACGTCAAGAGTTTTGTGTGCAGTTAAAAGGTGTTGTTCGCGCACGCCCTGATAGCCAAGTAAATAAAGACATGGCAACAGGTGAAGTTGAAATTTTAGGCACAAGCTTAACCATCATCAACCGTTCAGAGCCATTACCACTTGATTTTAATCAGCAAAACTCTGAAGAGCGCCGCTTAAAATACCGTTACCTAGATTTACGTCGTCTTGAAATGAGCGACCGTATCAAACTTCGTGCAAAAGCGAGCAGCTTTGTGCGTCGTTTCTTAGATGACAACGGTTTCTTAGATATCGAAACACCGGTACTAACAAAAGCAACGCCAGAAGGTGCGCGTGACTACTTAGTACCTAGCCGTGTTCACAAGGGGAGCTTCTACGCTTTACCTCAGTCACCACAGTTATTTAAACAATTATTAATGATGTCGGGCTTTGACCGTTACTATCAAATTGTTAAATGTTTCCGTGACGAAGATTTACGTGCTGACCGTCAGCCAGAATTCACACAAATCGATTTAGAGACGTCATTCATGAGCTCTGATGAAGTGCGTGCAATGACTGAGAAAATGATCCGTGAGATGTGGCAATCATTATTAGACGTTGACTTAGGCGACTTCCCAGTAATGCCATACAGCGAAGCAATGCGTTTATATGGTTCTGATAAACCAGACCTTCGTAACCCAATGCAGCTTGTTGATGTTGCTGATTTAGTAAAAGACGTTGAGTTTAAAGTATTCTCTGGTCCTGCTAATGACGAAAAAGGCCGTGTTGCTGTATTAACTGTACCAGGCGGTGCTGAGCTTTCTCGTAAACAAATCGACGATTACACTAAGTTCATTGGTATCTATGGCGCGAAAGGCCTAGCATGGATGAAAGTGAACGACCGTGCTGCGGGCGTTGAAGGTGTACAATCACCAATCGCTAAGTTCTTAAACGAAGAGGTGATCAACCAGTTACTTGAGCGTACTAACGCACAAACTGGCGACATCATTTTATTTGGTGCTGACAAGCGCAACGTTGTAAACGAAGCAATGGGTGCGCTACGTCTTAAGATTGGTGTTGATTTAGGCATTACTGATCTAGATAGCTGGAAACCATTATGGGTTGTTGACTTCCCTATGTTCGAAGAAGACGACGAAGGTACATTGCATGCGGTTCACCACCCATTCACTGCACCGAAAGGTATTTCTCCTGAAGAGCTTGAAGCAAACCCAGCTGGTGCACTATCAGATGCATACGACATGGTATTAAACGGCTACGAAGTTGGTGGTGGTTCGGTACGTATTCACAATGCAGAAATGCAAGAAACAGCATTCAGAATTTTAGGTATCGAAGCGCAAGAGCAACAAGACAAGTTTGGTTTCTTACTTGATGCACTTAAATACGGTACGCCACCGCATGCAGGTCTTGCGTTTGGTCTTGACCGCTTAGTTATGTTGTTATGCGGTACTGATAACATTCGTGACGTTATTGCTTTCCCTAAAACAACTCAAGCATCATGTTTATTAACAGATGCACCAAGCAAAGCAAATGCAGATGCATTAACTGAGCTTGCAATTGATGTTGTAGCGAAAGACGCTGAATAATTCATAATAACCTGAATTATAAGACTTAATGAATAATAACCCTAAGGTGTATGCCTTAGGGTTTTTTTGTGCTTAAATGAATATTTAGTATGTTCTTCAAGGAGAGAGAATGAATATCAGTGCAACTTTTCTAGGTTATTTTGTACTTGTTATGGTCCCACTGTTTGCCGCTATCAGCTATTACTTAGGTAAGCGCAAAACTTCAACACCAATCGTGGTGGCCGCTATTAGTGGCTTTTTAGCGCTAATTCCATTGTTTGGCCTTATTTTTATTGCAGTACTTGCGCTTAAACAAGATATTGAGACCACCGCGTGATCGCAAGCCATTCGCTTTATTTTGAACACACCTTTGAAGTAAACCTTGCAGGGCAAACATTTTCGCATTGCGAATTTGAGCAATGTGAATTTATCGACTGTGACTTTAGCAATAGTCAGTTTGAAAACTGTCGGTTCATAGAGTGTGAGTTTAAAAACTGTAATTTAGCTGCCCTTGGGCTTAGGTACACCTCGCTTGAAAAAGTAAGCTTTAAACAGTGTAAATTAACCAGTGTTCGTTTTACTGATGTTGATTGGCCGTTACTCGCCAGCCGTGCTCCAGTGAGTTTTGTTGGCTGTGAACTTAGCCACAGCAGCTTTTTTGAACTTAGTTTAAAAGCTTTAAAAATGCGTAGCTGTTTTGCCAAAGATGTTGATTTTAGACATGCAGATTTATCTTCAGCTGATTTTACTGATACGGACTTTCGTGACAGCTTGTTCCAACAAACCAACCTCAGTAAGGCTAACTTTATTGGTGCCAGCCACTTCGCCATTGATATAACAGCTAACAATATCAGTAAGGCCAAATTTGAACGTTATGCCGCTTTGGATTTATTAGCAGGGCTCGATATAGAGCTGGTGGATTAAATATTATTGCTACTTAAGGTTAAGAAAAGTTATGGATTTAAGTCCCATCACCTTAGAAGGTCAATTTGTTAAATTAGTGCCGTTAACGCTTGAGCACCGTGATGCTCTAGTTAGCGCCGCTTCAGATGGAAAGCTTTGGGAGCTTTGGTTTACCTCGGTGCCTAATGAAGAACGTGTTGACGATTATTTAAGTATGGCGTTTGAACAACAGTCACTTGGTCGCGCATTACCATTTGCTGTCATCGATAAACACACCGATGAGGTGATAGGCTCAACTCGCTTTTGTAATATCGACAGTAAAAACCGCCGTTTAGAAATTGGCTATACATGGTATGCCAAGCGTTTTCAGCGTACTGGGGTTAATACTGATTGTAAAAAACTGCTGCTGAGTTATGCATTTGAAACACTTAATGTGATTGCTGTTGAGTTTCGTACCCATTGGCATAATCAGGCTTCGCGCAATGCTATTGCTCGCTTAGGGGCGAAACAAGATGGGGTGCTTCGTAATCACCAAATAATGGCTGATGGATGCGTACGCGACACCGTGGTGTTTTCAATTATTGATGGTGAGTGGCCTATGGTTAAACGTAGCTTAGAATTCAAATTAGCATGTTAAATATTAAAAAGGCGGCGCTATTGCTCGCTTTAACGCTTTGCGGGCAAACAGCCTTTGCAAATCAAACAGAGACACTGTTTGATACTGAGCGGGCACGCCATATTCCGGTGACCATTACAGCAGCCGATAGCAAATGCACGATAAAGAAGAAATGCCCCGTGGCGTTTATTGGGGCAGGCTATGGTATGGCACATACAGACTATCAATTTGCTCAGCAGGCCTTTCATCAGCATGGTTATTTAACGGTTGAAGTTGCTCATGAGTTAAAAGGTGATCCGAGTTTAAACCCTGAGCCACCATACATGACTACCCGTATGGAAAACTGGCACCGTGGTGTGCAAACCCTTGAGTTTTTAGCCGTAGAACTTGCAAAGCGTTACCCTGCGTATGACTTTAATCAGCTCACTTTATTTGGGCACTCAAATGGGGGAGATATTGCAGCATTATATGCCGCTATTTATCCCGCTAAGGTGTCTAAGCTGATCACCCTTGATCATCGCCGTATGCTGACCCCAAGGAACAAAAATATTGCTGTACTGACACTACGCGGTAGCGATTACCCAGCAGATGACAACGTATTGCTAACGCCGCAAGAGCTCGCTGTATACCCAGTGACGCAAATTAAGCTTAAAGATTCGCGCCATAACGATATGTATGATGGTGGCCCAAAATCGCTTGTTGCACGTATGAGTGAAGAACTTAACGCGTTTTTATCTCGCTATTGATGCTCAGTTAAAACTGAGCATCAATGTCGCTGCGAAAATTAAAATAACCCATCTCGACAAGGTTGTTATACACACCCTCAATATTCAGTGGTAGCCATTGCTGGTACATTTTTAAATGGCTGTATTTAGGCAAGCTTATTTCTTTTTGTAAGGTCGCAAGGTTTTTACCTTTTAACATGCCATCGCGCACGGCAGTGTGTAAGTCTTGAATATAGTGTAAGTACGAGACAACATCATCGCGGTTGCCAGTATCTGCATGGCCACCTATAAATGCAGCAAACGCAGGTTCATTTAGCACCGCTTTGGTTGAATGCAGCATGCCGTTAATATCGTAACCAATCAGGTTTTTATATGGCATGCGGCCAAGCACAATCCAATCAACAACATAAAGTACGTTGGCAGGCATAAAGCGCATACTGACATTGCCTCGGCCATTATTAGGCCCATAATATTTCAGCTGCACGTAACTATCACCTAAATCGACTTTTAGTGTATCGGTAAATGTAAGATCAGGCAGGGCAGTAGGCACTTTATTTAATTTAAGGTCCTCAGCTGCAAATTGATGAGCAACGACCGTGGTGTTGTTATCGATTAGCTCATTACCGCCCATCGCATGGTCAACATGGCTATGGCTGTACAGCATAAATTTGATTTCGGCGTTAAAGGTTTTCTTGATATAGCTTTTTAAGTATTTTGCGGCATCGCTATTAATAGGATCAGTCACTAAGGCCTGGTTATCAACAATCATAAAAGCGCTGTGATAATGGCCAGCACTAAAGCGATATACGTTGTCTTTAATATTTTCGACTTTATAGTTTGCTTGTTCTGCACAGATGGCCTGATTGGTTACAAGTATCAGCGCACTGAAAAGTAAGATTTGCAGATTTTTGAACATTAGCGATCCTTTTGCGTTGAAATGTGTCTAATTAACCATATCAAAGTTTAGGTAATAGTACATATTATACTACTTAAGGGGTTAGTTGATCTGTATCAAAGTTAAGGAGCTAAGCAAGGTGGGGCGGACATAAGTCCTTATGTTTTTGCCTGTGTTTCTCTATCCTCGCGAAGCGCTATAATGAAGAAATGCTATGCTTAGCACAGACTTCTAGAACCTTATTCACTGGAAAAGACAAATGCAACATTTACCTACCGTTGATTATAAAGCGAGCGATGCGGCCGCTCAATTTGTTGAGTCACTAAGAAACACAGGTTTCGGTGTATTAAAAAATCACCCAATCCCTCAGTCATTAGTTGAGTCTATTTACAAAAATTGGCAAGAATTCTTTAATTCTGAGCAAAAGCACGAGTTTTTATTTTCAAAAGAAACACAAGATGGTTACTTCCCACCATCAGTGTCAGAAGTTGCAAAAGGCTTTACCGTTAAAGATATTAAAGAGTATTACCACGTTTATCCAAAAGGCCGTGTTCCAGCACAGCTAGAAGAAGAAATCCGTGAGTACTACCGTTTAGCGAATGAGTTTGCAGCAACATTATTAAGCTGGGTTCAAGCTGAAGCTCCAGAAGAGGTGCGTGCTAAGTTCTCTATCGACCTTAAAGATATGATTGCTAACTCTGAGCAAACACTCCTGCGTATTCTTCACTACCCACCAATGACAGGTGATGAAGAGCCAGGTGCAATCCGTGCGGCAGCGCATGGTGACATCAACTTATTAACTGTGTTACCTGCGGCGAATGAGCCAGGTTTACAAGTACAAAAAACAGATGGCGGTTGGTTAGACGTACCATGTGATTTTGGTAACCTGATCATCAATATTGGTGACATGCTACAAGAAGCGTCAGGTGGTTACTTCCCATCAACGATTCACCGCGTGATCAACCCAACGGGTAAAGCGTCAACGAAATCACGTATTTCGTTACCATTATTCTTACACCCGCGTCCTGATGTTGTGCTTTCTGAGCGTTACACAGCAGACAGCTACTTACAAGAGCGTTTACGCGAACTTGGTGTTAAGTAAAGATAGGTTATAAGAATAAAGCGGCATTTGAGCCGCTTTTTTTATGTCTTAAATTTGTCTGCTAAGTTCAGCATTAAGTGTTAGTTTGCAAATAATTCCATGCATTATTGACTATCCTAGGTATAATGCGCGCACTTCGCCGTATCGGCTGAATTTTTTAAAGAGAGATAGTATGAGTTTTGATGGGTTAGGTTTATCACCAGCTTTAGTAAATGCAGTTTTAGAAAAGGGCTATGAAGCACCAACGCCTATTCAATCACAAGCTATCCCTGCGATCATTGAAGGCCGCGATGTTATGGCCGCAGCGCAAACTGGCACAGGTAAAACAGCAGGTTTTACGCTGCCGTTAATTGAGCGTTTGTCAAAAGGCCCTAAAGCGGGTGGCAACAAAGTACGCGCATTAGTATTGGCACCAACCCGTGAGCTGGCTTTACAAGTAAGCGAAAATGTTGAGCAATACGCTAAACATTCAAATGTTAGCTCATTTGTTGTTTATGGCGGCGTTAAAATTAATCCGCAAATGATGCGCCTTCGTAAAGGTGTTGATATTTTAGTTGCCACACCTGGCCGTTTATTAGACCTACACAATCAAAATGCTGTTAAGTTTGATGATTTAGAAGTGCTGATCCTTGATGAAGCCGACCGTATGCTTGATATGGGCTTTATACATGACATCAAACGTATCATTGCTAAATTGCCTGCTAAACGTCAAAACTTGATGTTCTCAGCGACTTTCTCAGATGAAATTCGTGAACTAGCAAAAGGGCTCATTAACGACCCCGTTGAAATTTCAGTCGCGGCAAAAAACACCACAGCTAAAACGGTTGCTCAATCTGTATATGCGGTAGATAAATCACGTAAAACAGCATTACTTAGCCATTTGATCCGTACCAATAATTGGCAACAAGTATTAGTATTTTGCCGTACCAAGCATGGTGCAAACCGTTTAGTTAAGCAGCTTGAACGCGATGATATTGTGGGTGCTGCCATTCACGGTAATAAATCGCAAGGCGCTCGCGTTAAGGCACTCGAAGGTTTTAAATCCGGTGAAGTGCGCGTATTAGTTGCAACCGATATTGTTGCCCGTGGCCTAGATATTGTTGAGCTGCCTCACGTTGTTAACTACGATTTACCGAATATTTATGAAGATTACGTACACCGTATTGGCCGTACAGGCCGAGCGGGTGCATCGGGTCATGCTATTTCGTTTGTAACAGTAGATGATGCCGACGATTTGTATGGTATTGAGCGCTTTATTGGTGAGCTTATTCCGCGTGCAACAGAAGCAGGTTTTGAGCCAAGCAAACCAGTTGCTGAAAAGCCGCTAGATACGCGTCCAATCAAGCCGAAAAAGCCAAAGAAACCGAAAAAGCCAAAAGCACCAGCTCAAGATGGTCAAGGTGCAGCAAAACCTGCACAAAAGCCAAAACCTAAATCGCAAAAGCGTCCTTCACAAGGTAAGTGGCAGGGTAAGGGTAAAGAGCAGGGCCAAAACCAAAAAGGCGCTAACAACGGGAATAAATCGAATAACAATAAACCAGCAGGTAATAAACCTGCGGGTAATCGTCAGCGTGTATCGGGACCATCTCGCCCAAGACGTAAACCCGCTGCGGATAGTTAATAACAGTAAAAACAAAAAACGCGCAATTGCGCGTTTTTGTTTTTCTAAGCGATTAAACGAGTTTAATGCAATATAAGGTGGCGACACCAATAAAGAGTGTTACGGTGACACTTAACAAAGTGCCCAGCATGACATATTCAGTGAGTTGTTTTTCGCTACTTTCTTTTAAATCACCAAATCGGAAGATAGACTTGGCCGCTAGCAGAAAGCCCACGCCGCCGTATTCACCTAGCAAGATAAAGCTCAACATTAACACTCGCTCGAGCAAGCCGATAAAATGCCCCGCAGCAGGAATACTGCCCTCATTGTTTATCTGAGTATTGATTTTCTCCAGCATCATGCGAATAAACACAGAGCTTGGGTTAAGCACTAATAAATAAGCTGCAATAACAAACAAGGTATCGAGGGCAATCAGCTTTTGCCACGCTAAGCTATAAAATTCATTCTTATCACTAAGCCAAACGCTTAGCATTACAATCACAACAAGATGCGCCAACTGGTCGAGTAAAAACGGCACTACGCCTTTATTTGAATATGACTTTGCCAAGTCAATGACATAGTGGCTTAGCATAATCGCACCAGCTGCTATCAGTACACGAGAGAACTCTTGCCAGCCGTATGTGTATTCCCACAGTGTGAGCACAGCTAAAGAGGTCACGCCGTGTGTTAATACGTGCAAATAGAGTTTACTGGCACGAAAGTGACGGTTGTTTCTGTCGTGTACCCAGCTCATTGGCTGCCAATAAAAGTCTGCAAGTAAGTGGCCCAATACTAATGCGGTGAGTAATAGAGCAAAACTGGTCATAACAATCCTTTGAGTGTGGTTTGGCTGTAATTTATAAAGCGCTCGATAAGTTGATAATGTGCTAGGTTGAGTAACTTAGTGACATTCTCTCGGCTAGTATTAAGCTCTTTGGCAAGCTCAGCATGGCTATTGTTCTCGGCGGTTAAATAATAAAACAGGGCATTAGCCTGCTTTTGACTCATTTTTTCAAGCAGGACTTCAACAAGCGCAATATTAAGCGCAAAGCCTTCTTCAAGGGCGTTATTTTCAATATTTAACACTAAGCGTTGCTGGCCGATGTTATCTAAACCACGGCCAGATAAGGTATAAGCACTGCCTGTGGCTGTTTTAATATCGGCGCGGGGGTTGTCTAGTGAGCCAATAGCCAAGCTTTGTCGCAGCTCGTAATTGGCTGCTTTCATTTGCAAATACAACAAGATGGCTGCATGACATACAAGCTCAGGCTCTGTTAGCTGTATTTGCAATGCATCGCCACGGTAAATGGTAAAGCTTGCATTAAAGCGTTTAGCAACAAAGCGCAAGCTTTGATCAAGCTGATAAAGCATAGCGTCGTATTCTTGTTGTGGAATTTTTTGTGATTTAATTAAATCACCGCTGATCACCGCAATCATTATGATCCCTTAGATTAAGTAACTTAATTTAGTTACATCGCGATAAGTAACCAAATTTGGTTACTTTGTTTTATGTAACCAATTTAGGTTACTTTTTCGTAAATATCAACCTAGATATGCTACAGTGAACACAAATCACTAAGAACAGAAAAATTATGTCAGTAGTTGATAAGCCAAGAGTCGGTATTTTTGTAGATGTACAAAACATTTATTACACCTGTAGAGAAAGCTACAAGAAAAACTTTGACTACAATGCCTTTTGGGCGCAAATGAGCGAGCGCTACCAAATTGATTGTGCCATTGCGTATGCAATATATCGTGGCGATGAAAAGCAATCGCAGTTTCAAAATATTCTGCGCGCAATTGGCTTTGAGGTGAAACTGAAACCTTTTATTCAGCGCAAAGATGGCAGTGCGAAAGGGGATTGGGATGTTGGCATTACCATTGATATGCTAGAGCATGCCAAGCAGCTCGATAAAATGGTATTGCTTTCGGGTGATGGTGATTTTGCCTTATTACTTGGTCACTTAGCGAATAAGTATCTGCTACCGTGTGATGTCTATGGGGCAGAGCACCTTACCGCTGATATTTTAAAGCAAGCTGCTGCTGAATTTCATTGTATTGATGATTCACTGCTACTATCAAAGTAAAAAAATATTCCTATAAAAATAAAATGTTTAACTAAAGTATTATTTCGGCTAAGCTAACATTAGCTACACTTGATGATAAATAAAGGAATAGTCACGCACAACGCACTAAATTATGCAAAGAAGCATAAATAAAGGTGTTATAGGACATTGTTGATGTGGTTTCTAATTTTCTTGTCTGTTAAATAAAGCGTTTTAATTCAATAAATTAAAAATAAATATGAAAGTTATACGAATTTTTATAAAAAATATAATGACAACGCTGTCATTTGTTGTGTAACATTAAATCAACAAAGGTTGAGATGATTTCGCATTCTGATAAGAAAAATAATGCGATTTAGACAAAAACTAAACGAAGGCTAGGGGTCGTTAAATGATGGCGAAGAGTGTGAATGAGGACCAATTGTTTATTGGTATCGATGGTGGCGGAACGAAATGTCGAGCAACTATCTACTCTGTTAAACAAGGTGTATTAGGAACTGGCCTAGGTGGTCCTGCAAATCCATTACATGGTTTGGAACGTACTCTCGAATCAATTATGGTCTCAACACAATTAGCACTTCGTGATGCGGGTTTACCGCTTGAAACCGTTCATCAGCTTTATGCCGGCTTAGGTTTAGCAGGCGTAAACCTACCAAGCTTGTACGACAAGATTATGGAATGGGAGCATCCATTTAAACAAATGTTCCTCACCACTGACTTACATACAGCCTGTATCGGCGCCCATGAAGGGAGTGATGGTGCGGTTATCATCACAGGCACTGGCTCTTGTGGTTTTTCTTGTGTAAATGGTCGCACAACTAACTTTGGCGGTCATGGCTTTGCTCTAGGCGATAAAGGCAGTGGTGCCTGGATGGGGCTTGAAGCAATAAAAGCAACCTTGTTAGACCTTGATGGCCTAGGTGAAGTAACAAATCTGACTAAAGTGATCACCGAGCATTTTGCAGCTGACAATGCGATGGCGATTGTTGAGAAAATGTCTGGTCAGCCTTCGAGTAGTTTTGCCAAATTAGCCCGCTATGTATTTGAAGCAGCCAATAACAATGACAAAGTTGCGGTTTCGATTGTTAAAGAGGGTGCTGATTACGTTAGTAAATTAGCTCAGCGTTTATTAGAGAATAACCCACCACGTTTATCTATGATTGGTGGCTTAGCTGAGCCATTAAATAAGTGGCTTGCAGAGGATATTGCGAAACGCGTTGAATCTCCTATTCAACCACCGGAAATGGGCGCTGTGTATTTTGCTCAGCAATCTGTGCTTGAACAAAACCAAGAGGTAAGTTTGTAATGACGATTTATCATGCAAGTTCATTGTTTACCGGTGACGAATTTTTATCTGACGTATATTTTAGCGTCGACAATGGTGTGTTTAAGCGTGTTGAAGCAGATGCTAATGCCGTTGCATTAACAGGTTTAGTGGCACCCGGTTTGATTGATGTGCAAGTGAATGGCGGTGGCGGAGCGTTTTTTAACGCTGAACAAACCCCAGATTGCTTAGATAGAATAGCCAAAGCTCATGGTCAGTTTGGTTCAACAGCGATTATGCCCACGCTGATAACCGACAAAGTCGAAGTCATGGCAAAAGCGGCCGATGCCACTGCACAAGC
Organism: Pseudoalteromonas sp. P1-26; assembly: GCF_001401795.1. Taxonomy (NCBI): domain Bacteria; kingdom Pseudomonadati; phylum Pseudomonadota; class Gammaproteobacteria; order Alteromonadales; family Pseudoalteromonadaceae; genus Pseudoalteromonas; species Pseudoalteromonas sp. P1-26. The sequence continues at coordinate 52,974 of NZ_LKDX01000019.1, forward strand.
AATTGCTGAAGGTGTTCCTGGCGTAATGGGTGTGCACTTTGAAGGGCCGCACCTTTCATTAGGGAAAAAAGGCACCCACAGCGAGCAATTTATTCGCCCTATTACAGAGCAAGAATTTGCGATTTATGCCCGCCAAGATCTAGGCATTAAAATGGTAACCCTAGCACCTGAGAATGTCAGTGCTGATGATATCGCGCGCTTGGTTGAGTGTGGTGTAAAAGTATCAATTGGCCACACCAGTGCAGACTTTGCGACCACCAATGCAGCACTTGCGGCAGGGGCTGATGGTTTTACCCACTTATTTAATGCTATGTCAGCATTTACATCACGAGAGCCGGGTGTTGTAGGTGCTGCACTTTGGGATGATAACAGCTGGTGCGGCTTAATTGTTGATGGTCACCATGTACACCCATCATCAGCAAAATTAGCAATTCGTAGCAAACAGCGCGGAAAAATTATGTTAGTCACAGATGCTATGCCACCTGTAGGGACTGACGATATGGAGTTTGATTTCTTTGATGGTCGTAAAGTTATTCGTACTGGCGATAGATTAAATTCAACGACCGGTGAATTAGCAGGCAGCGTACTTGATATGGCAAGTGCGGTGCGCAACACAGTGAACACATTGGATGTTAGCCTTGCTGAGAGCTTACGTATGGCATCACTTTATCCTGCACAATATTTAGGTTTACATAAAAAAGGTCGCTTACTGAACGGGTTTGACGCTGACTTTGTGGTGTTAGACGCACAGCAAAATGTACAAGCCACCTTTATTGCTGGAAAAGCGCTATAACAAGCTTCCCTGGTAAAAACCCCGCCGTTGTATCGCGGGGCTTTTTCTATTTAAGGTAATACAATGACAACAACACAACCAACAAGAAAACGTTTGGCATCGCTGGATGCACTGCGCGGCATGGATATGTTTTGGATATTAGGCGGACAGTCACTATTCGCAGCGCTCTTCGTTTTAACTGGCTGGACTGGCTGGAAAGTTTTTGAAGCACACACCGTGCACAGCGTTTGGCATGGCTTCACATTTTACGATCTGATTTTCCCATTGTTTATATTCTTATCGGGTGTGGCGATGGGGTTAGCCCCGAAACGCATTGACCATTTACCCTTTGATGAGCGCAAAGTGTATTACCGCAAGGCGGGTAAACGTCTTTTACTATTGTGTTTATTAGGTATTTTGTATAACCACGGCTGGGGCACAGGGATGCCAATGGCGTTGGATGAAATTCGTTATGCCAGTGTGCTTGGCCGCATCGCTATTGCGTGGTTCTTCTGTGCAATGTTGGTTTGGCATACCAGTTTACGAACACAAATTATTACCGCAGCAGCTATTTTAGTGGGTTATTGGCTACTACTTTGTTTTGTTCCAGTGCCGGGTGGCAGTGCTGGCGACCTTTCAGCAGCAGGAAGTTGGAATGCATGGTTTGATGCACACTTACTACCGGGGATTAGTTATCAAAACCGTGTGGTAGACCCAGAAGGTGTATTGTCGAATATCCCAGCGATAGTTAATGCATTAATGGGTGTGTTTGCAGGTCAACTAGTGGCTCGTGCTCAGCAAATTGGCGAGTGGAAAATGACCGCCTTATTGTTCGCCGCAGGTGTGGTAAGTGTGTGTTTAGGTTGGTTATGGGATTTACAGTTCCCAGTAAATAAAGAGCTTTGGACTAGCTCATTTGTGCTTGTAACCGTTGGCTGGAGTGCCATATTGCTCGCCGTTTTTTATGCACTGGTGGATATTCTGCCAGGGCAACGCGCCGCGTATCTCTTTGTGATCATAGGTGCAAACTCTATTATTATTTACTTAGCGTCAAGTCTTGTGAATTGGGGCTATGTCAGCCAAAGCGTATTTGGTGGGGTGGTTCGAGCTGTGCCAGAGGCATGGCAACCCCTGATGGCGGTATTTGCATTATTAGCAGTACAAATGCTGGTATTGCATTGGATGTATCGCCGTAAGATCTTTGTTAGTGTTTAATAATTATTAGACACTAACAAAAAGAGTAATTTTTTATTCACTTTTACTTTACAAAGATAAAACTAGAAGTGATAATGACAGCGTTGTCATAATGGTTATAGCTACTGCATCGTATCCTGGCAGTGGTTTGATCTAAAACCCAGCTCGATTGCACGTGGGGTTGGGTTTTAGGTCCCATTTTTTTCCAACTTATAATTAGAGCTAATCGATATGCAAATAGTGATTCTTGATGATGCAGCCCAAGTTGCAGCGTATGGTGCCAACATCTTTGCGAAACAATTACTAAAAAAACCAGCCTCAGTACTTGGTCTTGCCACAGGGTCAACACCTGTTGCTTTGTATCAACAACTGATCGAAAAAAATAAAGCTGGCGATATTTCGTTTAGCCAAGCGACAACATTTAACTTAGATGAATACTTAGGTTTAACTGGCGAGCATCCACAAAGTTATCGTTACTTTATGAATGAACAGCTATTTAACCATGTTGATATCGATAAACAAAACACCCATGTACCGCCGGGTGATGCGGTAAACCCGCTTGTTGCTTGTAATGAATATGAGCAAAAAATCACAGCGGCTGGTGGTGTTGACGTACAACTACTTGGTATTGGCCGTAATGGTCATATTGGCTTTAACGAACCTTCATCTGGTTTGACATCACGCACCCGTGTTAAAACACTGACCAAAGCGACAATTGAAGACAATGCGCGATTTTTTGCTGAGGGTGAGTATCAACCGCATTTATCAATCACTATGGGTATTGGCACTATTTTAGAAGCCAAAAAAGTAGTGCTTTTAGCAACCGGTGAAAGTAAAGCTGATGCCGTTCATGCCATGGTAGAAGGCCCGTTAATGGCTAAATGCCCAGCTTCAGCACTGCAACTTCATAAAGATGCGGTGATCATCATTGATAAAGCTGCAGCGAGTCAATTAGAAGATTTAGAGTTCTATCAGCATATTGAAGCTGAGAACCAAAAACTACAAGCGCACCTAGCGACCTTGTAAAATTGTGAGAGAGAATAAAAAAGCCCAGTTTGGGCTTTTTTTATGCCTGTAATAAATTGGGTTTATCATCCGCTTATGGTAGTTTTAGCGAGTAAACTATTTTCAAGGAATGCCATGCTGAATTACTCTCAAATGCCATTGGATCGTGCATCAAATCGTCGTAAAGATCCAAAGTGGTTAAAGGCTCAAATGAATTCTCAGAGTCGCTGGTTATTGGTCAATAACAATCAAAGTTTATTTGTTAAAGACAGTCCTGAAGTGTCTTATTTACGCTTATCTCAAGTGGATCATCTCGACTTATCAAAAAGCATTTTATTGGGTTTAGACGACGATGGTGTGGCTCATTTTGCTTTAGACGTCAGCCATGTTCCAGACTCACTTATTGAGCCTATGCTTAATGGCGCTGAATTTGTAGATATTCGCAAGTTAGGCCCACAAGTTGAGTTAAAACAAGGTTCGATTGCCGCACTGGCAAGGGGCTTGTGTTTTTGGCACGCAACGCACCGGTTTTGTGGCCGTTGTGGTCATGAAAATAATATGGTTGAAGCTGGGCATTCACGATTATGTGAGAACCAAACTTGCCAGCATCAAACCTTTCCGCGAACCGATCCTGCGGTGATTATGATAGTTACTAAAACCTTTTCAGATGGGGTTGAGCGCTGCTTGTTAGGCCGTCAAGCAAGCTGGCCTGAAGGTGTTTTTTCAACTCTTGCTGGTTTTGTAGACCCAGGTGAAACACTAGAGCAGGCCGTTGCCCGCGAAGTTATGGAAGAAGCCGGTGTTGCGGTGACAGATATTCAATATATCGCTTCACAGCCTTGGCCATTTCCATCATCAATTATGTTTGGCTTTATGGCCACAGCGGTTTCAGAAGATATTCAGGTAGATAAAGACGAGTTAGACGATGCAAGATGGTTTAGCCGTGCTGAACTTAATGAATTCGGCCAATGGCATGAGCAGGGCAGTCATCTTAAACTAACCCGACAAGATTCTATTTCTCGATTTTTGGTTGAGCACTGGCGCAACCTGTAAAGCACAGCTTGGACAAATTATGACAAAGACAAATAAAAATACCCAAATCGTCTCTGCAGGGCGTAAAAATGCGTACACACAAGGGGTTGTGAACCCTGTGGTGCAACGTGCATCAACGGTAGTATTCGATTCAGTGGCTGATTTAAAAGCAGCGGCGAAGAAACGAGGCGATAAAACGTTATTTTATGGCCGTCGCGGTACGACGACACACTTTGCTTTGCAAGAAGCCATTGCTGAACTTGAAGGTGGCGAAGGCTGTGCGCTATATCCATCAGGTGCGGCTGCAATAAGCAATGCGCTACTCTCGTTTGTGAAAGCGGGCGATCATATTTTAATGGTGGATACCGCTTACGAGCCGACCCGTGATTTTTGCGACAAAATACTGGCTGGATTAGGAATTGAAACAACTTATTACCCGCCGGGAATTGGTGCAGGGATTAGTGAGCTTATTAAAGATAACACTCGCGTATTGTTTTTAGAATCACCTGGCTCAATCACCATGGAAGTGCAAGATGTGCCAGCCATGGTTGCAAAGGCAAATGAGCGCGGTGTAATGACCATGCTAGATAACACCTGGGGGAATGGTCTGCATTTTAGACCGCTTGAGCATGGCGTAGATATTAGTATTCAAGCAGCGACAAAATATATCGTTGGTCACTCAGATGTGATGATGGGGGTGGCGGTTGCCAATAAAAAGTATTGGCCAACCCTTAGAGAAAATTCATACCTACTTGGTCAATGTACCTCTGCTGATGATGCTTATTTAGCGCTTCGTGGTCTGCGTACTATGGCTGTGCGTTTAAAGCAGCATGAACAAGCCGCCATCGAAGTGGCTAAATGGCTTGAAACACACCCATTGGTTGATCATATTCGCCATCCGGCTTTTGCAACGTGCCCGGGTCATGAGTTCTTTAAACGAGACTTTGATGGCAGCAACGGCTTATTTTCATTTGTAATGAAGCAGGGTAATCAACAAGCGATTGATTCGTTTTTAGATAGCTTGCACCATTTTAAAATGGGCTTTTCTTGGGGGGGGTATGAGAGTTTAGTCACAGCAAACCTGAGCATGAAAGGGCTTCGCTCTGAAACAGGTTGGTCGCAAGGTCCGGTAATAAGGCTACACATTGGTCTTGAAGATGTGGCTGATTTACTAGCCGACCTTGACCAAGCGCTTGCAGTGTACGAAAGCCACCTCTAGGTTAAAAGTTTATACTTTGTTACATAAGACCCGCTTGTCGGGTCTTTTTTTTCTGGTAATTCAAGCTGTTTCAACTTAGTGTAATTCTAATAATAAAATTCATTAAGGATTATGAGTGACGCAGTTACATCCTAAACGTCTTGCACAAATTGCCCAATTTGAGCTAGTACGACTATTTCTGACCAAACGTGGTTTGTTGGCGGTTGCCGCTTTTGCCATTTGTTGGCTACTTATTTTACGCTATCCCATTGCCCAATCTGTGACCTTGATTAGCTCACCTGATTTTGCCGACTTTGCAAGACAAGCATTTGGCGCCATTGGCATCAGTAAATTACTTGATTGGCCTGAATCTGAACTTGCTGTTTATTGGCTGATTGCTTTATTTAGTTTCCCAAGCTTTTGTTTGTTTTTATGTAGTGACCAAACAGTGGGCGATAGACAGCGAGGTACGTTACGCTTTTTATCACTTAGAGCGACTCGTTCAGAAATTATTATTGGCCGCTTTTTAGGGCAGCTACTCATTTTAGCAGCATTGTTGTTTGTTACCTTGATGGCAACGGTTGCAATGCTTGGCTATCGTGAGCCAAGTTTGCTGCTTTCTGGCTTATCGCGAAGCTTTATGTTGTTATTTTATTTGCTTGTTGCGGTTATGCCATTTATTGCGTTGATGAGCTTTTTGAATACATTTGCCCGTTCATCGCGCCTTGCATTTGTATTGGCTATTTTGTTCTTTGCTGGCGGTAATATTGTGATTGGCTTACTAACATGGCAATGGCCTGCATTTGAGGTTTTAAATTACATATTTCCGGGCTATCAACTTGATTTAATGGCAGGCCAGCGTGCAGGTGTCACATTGGCTCTAGGTTTACCACTTTTACAAACGGCAGTGCTACTGGTTGCTTGTGAACGAATTTTTGCGAGGAGCTCATTATGACCGTTTTAATTCAAGCACAAGGCTTGTCAAAAAACTACGGGGCTAAACGAGCGCTCGATAACGTTAGCTTTGAGATAAACAAAGGGGCACCGGTAGCGCTAGTTGGTCCAAATGGTGCGGGTAAAACAACGTTATTCAGTTTGTTATGTGGCTATATTTTACCAAGCTCAGGAAAGCTATCGGTAATGGGGCATACCCCAGGTAATGCGGCGTTATTCGGTAAGCTAACCGCGTTACCGCAAGATGCCCAGCTTGATCCTCGTTTTAGTATTGCGCATCAACTTAACTTTTATGGTCAATTACAAGGGCTCAGTGGTGCGGTTCGTAAAAAAGAAACGGCTCGTGTTTTAGAGCTCGTTGGTTTGTCAGAAGTGGCTAAGCAGCGACCGGATGACCTTTCTCATGGTATGCGTAAGCGAGTGACGATTGCACAGGCATTAATTGGTTCACCTGAAATAGTGATGCTTGATGAAGCAACTGCAGGCCTTGATCCAATTCATGCTCGTGAGGTAAGGGAGCTGGTAAGTTCTTTAAGTAACGAAGCAACATTTATTTTAAGCTCCCATGACTTAACTGAGCTTGAGCGTTTATGCTCTCAGGTTTTACACCTCGATAAAGGGGTGTTAAGTGAGCATCAAGCCCGTTCTAGCACGCAGGATAATAAACACTTTATTACGCTGCAGTTAAATCAACAATATGATGATGTAGAAGCAAAGCTTGCTGGCCTTGCCCATGTACATCATGTTTATATGAGCCAAGCAAAAGAATATGTGATCGAGTTTGAAAAAACCGCTGAGCCTTTTGATATCAATCTTCTACACTTTTGTTATCAACAAGGTTGGCAGTATCGTCAACTGGTGAATGGTCACACACTCGAAAACCAAATTTTTCATAAGGAGAGCTAATTATGGGTCTATTAAGCGGATTAATGGGTAACGCAAGTGAAGTCGATAACGATGATTTAGAAGAGCTGCTTGCTAATACCCTGATTGATGGTGAAACAGTACAAAAAGCCTATAAAGTCATTCGTGATATGTTCATCTTTACCAATAAAAGATTAATTATTATTGATAAACAAGGCGTTACTGGTTCTAAAGTTGAAATGCTGAGTATTGCTTACTCAAAAATTACTAAGTTTAGTAAAGAGAGTGCTGGGCATTTTGACCTTGATGCTGAACTAAAAATTTGGGTTGGTTCAGATCCAACGCCAATCAGTAAAGACTTTAAAGCAGGAGATAACATTAATGAGGTTTATAGAATTATAAGCGAGTTTGCTTTATAAGGTACTGACAAGCTTTATTTTTTCACTAAAAGTTGGTTTAGAGACGCAAGTTTCGGCCAACTTTTTCTTTACATTTGCCGACACTTTATTACAATTAATCAAGTAAAAACAAATGCTTAGTTAAGTTTCCATTCAGTTTTCTCACGTTAGCATGTGCCCAACTTAGCCATCAGGCTAGTTTTCAACAGCAATGAAACAATGTTAATAGGGAAATCTGTTTATGAAAAAGTTAGCAGTTATTATTTCGAGTATGCTTCTGTCAACTGCCGCGACTGCTGCGGATAGTTACCAATCAATCAGCCATTTAGGATACATGGACACCGATGGCAACGACACAGTAAGTGTTGATTCAACGTATTACTTCGCGCCAAAGAAAACAATGGGTCCATACGACCAGTTTGAATACATTAACAGAACAACCAACGTGTTTGGTTCGTACGCAGATGATGACTTTGGTGATGTAACTAACATCGGTGGTGAATACTTCGTACAAGATTTTGTATTTGGTGCGGGTTACAGCAACTACGATTACGGTTCAGATACTGATTTATTCAATGTGTCTGCAGGTTACTTCTTTAATCCTAACCTTCTTCTTAAAGCGACATTTATCGACGTAGAAGACGGTGATAACACTGTAATGTTCGACCTTAAATACAATCACCAGCTTAACAGCACTGATTACTTAGGTTTCACATTCACAGCAGACGATGAGTTTGATTACCGTGCAGTAAATGCAAAATACTTCATGGATCTTCAACAAGGTAACTACCTAACAATTGAAGGTACAATCTCAGATACAGACGATAGCGGTAGCTCTTGGGAACTAGGTTCTAACTACTACTTCTCTAAAGCAACGTCAGCATTTGTAACGTTTAATAAAGAAGATGACTACAGCTTTGGTGCACAGCACTTCTTTAACAAAAACATTGGTTTAAAAGCAGGTTATGCAAACAACTGGGATGACTCAGACTACGATGCATACTTTGCAAACGTAAGCTTACAGTTTTAATCATTAATTTGATGATATAAAAAAGCCCGCATTATGCGGGCTTTTTCGTTTTTATCATTACCAACCGCACTGGCGGCCTTCATTTTGCTCATCAAGGTATTTTTGTAACGGTGCAAAGTAATCTAAGATTGCTGTTGCATCCATTTCTTCTTTACCAGTGATAGTAGCAAGAGCTTCTTGCCATGGGCGGCTTGAGCCCATTTCTAACATAGCATTTAGTTTTTCACCTGCCTCAGCAGAGTTGTATACAGAACAACGGTGAATTGCTTCTTCGTTACCGGCAATTTCACATAAACTTCTGTGGAAGTCGAATTGTAAAATGTGCGCTAGGAAATAACGTGTGTAAGGCGTGTTGCCTGGTACATGATACTTAGCACCTGGATCGAAGTCTGCTTCGCTACGTGCGATAGGCGCTTGTACACCTTGGTATTTTTCACGTAATTCCCACCACGCTTTGTTGTAGTTCTCAGGTGTTACTTCACCCGAGAAAACTTTCCAGCGCCATTGGTCTACTAATAAACCAAATGGAATAAATGCTACTTTGTCTAATGCCATTTTCATTAATAGGCCAATATCTTTAGATTCATCAGGTACTTCGTCTAATAAACCAATTTCTTTTAAATAACCTGGCGTTACAGAAAGAGCAATGGTGTCACCAATCGCTTCGTGGAAACCATCGTTCGCACTTTCTTGATAATAAATAGGCTGCGTGTTGTACGCGCGTTGATAGAAGTTATGGCCTAACTCATGGTGAATAACAGAGAATTCTTCACCTGTGCGTTGAATACACATCTTAATACGTAGGTCGTCTTTGCTATCAATATTCCAAGCTGACGCATGGCACTGTACGTCACGATCTTGAGGTTTAGTGAATAGTGAGCGCTCATAGAAGGTATCTGGCAATGGCGCAAAACCCATTGAGGTGAAGAACTTCTCAGCGCCACGTACCATTTTAAGTTCGTCGTAATCGTGCTCAGCTAATAGTTCTGTTACGTCATAACCAGGATCGGCATTTTCTGGTGCAACAACATCGTAAATGTTACCCCACGTTTGTGCCCACATATTTCCTAGTAGGTGTGCAGGGATAGGCTGGTCTTGTGGTACTTTATCTTCGCCATATTTTTCACCTAGCTTGGCACGAACATGACAATGTAATGAATCATAAAGCGGTTTAACTTGGCCCCAAATACGGTCGAGTTCTTTTGCAAAATCATCGGCTGGCATGTCGTATTTACTACGCCACATAGCACCTGTATCTGCATAACCTAGCTCTTTTGCACCTTCATTGGTGAGGGCAACTTGTTGCTCATAAAGCGGGCGCATAGGTTTTGAAACTTGACGCCAACCTTGCCATAAATCAAGCAATTCATTGTAATCACGGCTCGTTGCCATTTTTGCGGTCATGTCGCCAAGGCTTAAACAGCTACCATCTTCTTTACAGTATTTACCTTTACCATAAATACCCCCTAGCTCAGCCACTAATTGTGAGAGCTTAGCTGTTTTTTCAGCATCTTGTGGTGCAGGTAAGGTAAGCGCTAGTTTAAGTTTATCGAGTTTACGACGCGCATCGTAATCTAGCTCTAAACTATCGAATTTTGCAGCTTCATTAGCAAGGCGAACAACGGCTTCGGTCATCTTGCGATTTACTTCAGCAGATAGTTCCGCAGTATCATGGGTAATGAAGTTGGCATAAATCCATTCAGCACGGCTTGCTTCTAAATAAAGCGCGCTTAATTCTTTTTCAGTAGCGGCGATAAATTTATCGGCATCTTGTGCGGTAACTTGGCTTGTTTTGACTTCAGCAGTCGTTGTTTTATTGCTCGCAGTGTCATCATTACAGCCAGTAAGTGCTAGTGCACTTGCGACCATAAGCGCGCTGATGCTGAGCTTAAATGGAGTCTTTTTCATAACGTTCCCTAGAAGTTTATTGTTATTTATTGCCCATGCATAATAGCAGTGTCTTAGTAAACAACAAACTGCCTAGTTGAAAACAACCTAAGTAAGAGCTGCTTACGTTGTATTTATGGCACGATCAGTCATACTTGAAGCAGTTAATTAAAATAAAAGGATTGCACAATGACGACCGTAATCATTCTGTTACTGGTTGCTGTGATTGTAATTTTTGCGGTGAAAGACATTCGCCTCAATCTTGTCACACGACCTACGTTTAGTATGTTTAAAAAAGTTTTGCCGCCGTTATCGCAAACAGAACGTGAAGCTATGGAAGCAGGTGATGTTTGGTGGGATGGTGAACTATTCAGTGGTAACCCTGATTGGCAAAAACTGCATCGTTTTCCTAAACCTGAACTCAGCGAAAAAGAACGCGCATTTATGGGCGAGCAAGTCGAAACCTTGTTAGCCATGCTTGATGATTATCAAATCGTGCAAAAAGATAAAGACCTACCAAAAGAAGTGTGGGACTACCTAAAAAAAGAAGGATTTTTTGCGTTAATCATTCCTGAAAAATTTGGTGGTCGCGAGTTTTCGGCGATTGCAAATTCAACCATCGTATCGAAAATTGCCACTAAGAGCTTAACCGCTGCGGTCACCGTAATGGTGCCCAATAGTTTAGGTCCAGGTGAATTACTCCTTCATTATGGTACTACCGAGCAACAAGAGCGTTGGTTGCCAAGCCTGGCTAAGGGTGATGATGTGCCTTGTTTTGCATTAACGGGTCCTGAGGCTGGGTCTGATGCAGGCAGTATTCCTGATACAGGGGTGGTTTGTAAGGGCATGCATAATGGTGAAGAAGTGATTGGTTTAAAACTTAACTGGTCAAAACGTTATATCACCCTTGCGCCAATTGCCACAGTGCTGGGTCTTGCATTTAAAATGTACGATCCTGAGGGCTTATTAGGAGATAAAAAAGAGCTTGGCATAACGTGTGCGCTTATTCCAACTGATCACGAAGGTGTACAAACAGGTGAGCGTCATTATCCGTTAAACATGGCATTTATGAATGGCACAACATACGGTAAAGATGTGTTTATTCCGCTTGATTGGATCATCGGTGGTGAAAAGGGCGCTGGTCGAGGCTGGCGTATGTTAGTTGAATGTTTAAGTGCGGGCCGCGGTATTTCGTTACCGGCACTTAGTACAGCCACTGGCCACTTGGCTTCAAGAATGACATCAGCCTATGCAACAGTTCGCCAACAATTTGGTGTGTCGATTGGCCAATTTGAGGGTGTCCAAGAGGCATTGGCACGTATTGGTGGATTAACTTACACCTTAGAATCAGCAAGGCTAATGACCGCAGGGGCGATTGACTTAAAATTGAGTCCGTCTGTGGTTACCGCTATAGCTAAGTACCATATGACTGAAATGGGTCGTACAGTAATGAATGACGCTATGGACATTCATTCGGGTAAAGGTATTCAAGTCGGGCCGAATAACTATCTAGCTCATGGCTATATGGGGATCCCGGTATCGATTACCGTTGAAGGTGCAAATATTCTTACTCGTAATTTGATGATCTTTGGTCAAGGTGCCACTCGCTGTCATCCGTTTGTTTTAAAAGAAATGGAAGCAGCAGCAATGGAAGACCATGATGTTGCCTTAAAAGAATTTGATTCATTACTACTGCAACATATTTTATTTGCTGGCAGTAATGCAGGTATGGCATTTGTGCACGGTTTAACACGCAGTTACTTCGCTAAAGCCCCTGTATGTGGCGCAACTACTGTTTACTACAAACAGTTAAGCCGCATGAGTCGTGGTTTAGCATTTTGTACTGATGTTGCGATGCTAGTATTAGGTGGTGAGTTAAAACGCAAAGAGATGATTTCGGCGCGTTTAGGTGATGTGCTTAGCCACTTATATCTTGCTTCATGTGTACTGAAACGTTATGAAGATGAAGGACGCCAGCAAGCTGACCTGCCATTTGTGCAATATGCTGTTGAGCACTCGTTATTCTGCATTGGTCAGGCATTCGACGGCTTCTTTAAAAACTTCTCTAATCCTGTGGTTAATTTTTTACTAAAACGTATTGTGTTCCCACTTGGTAATCATTACCACCGTCCAAGCGATGAATTAGCTCAAACTATGTGTGAACACATGAGCAAACCAGGAGTCTTTAGAGATAGATTAACCCACCTTTGTTATGTCGATGAAAATGCAGGGACTGGTGTAATGGAAAATGCCTTTTTAGCCATGATTGATACTCATGAAGACTTTAAGCAGCTTCGTAAATGGCAAAAAGAAGGCACTATTGCCAAAAATCTTGAACTTGAGGGCGCAATTGCCGAAGCAAAAGAGAAAAACTTGATTAACGAAACCGTTGCAGAGCGCATGAATCAAGCCAATGAGCTACGTAAACAAGCAATAGCCGTTGATAACTTTGCACCCGGCGAGCTGTAACTTTTTGTAAAGTATAAATAAACTAAGCCTTGCATTTGCAAGGCTTTTTTATATTAGCCTTATAGGCCGTGAGTAATGACTTTTTCTGCTTCGCTGGCTGGCATGGGTTTCGCTTTTAAGAAGCCTTGACCAAACTTACATTGAGTTTGTTTTAAGATTGCCAATTGTTTTTCTGTTTCAATCCCTTCAGCAACGACATCAAGTTTCAACGATTGTGCTAATGATAAAATGGCATCAACCAAGGGGTTATGCGCTTTGTTTAAGTGGTCAATGAAACTTTTATCAATTTTCATTATGTGAATCGGTAATTGGTGTAAATAACCAAGCGCTGAGTAACCTGTACCAAAGTCATCTAAACACAGTTTCACTTCAAGAGGTTCAAGGCCCTTAATGATTTTCGTTGCCAGCTCTAAATTGCCAATAAGGCCAGACTCTGTGATTTCTAAACATAATGAGCCAAGTGGCAATTTATATTTTTTGTATAAGGAATGTATTTGCGCTACAAAATCTAGGCTCGCAAAATGACGCGATGATACATTCACGGTGATTCTGCCAAATGCTTTACCTTCAATTGTCCACTTTGCGATTTGCTTTGCAGCAAGCTCAAGCAAATGTAAATCTAGATTAATAATCTGGCCGGTGTCTTCTGCAACGGGAATAAAATCATTTGGCGAGACAAAGCCTTTACTTGGGTGGTGCCAGCGTACAAGTGCTTCAAAACCTACAACTCTTGTGTCTTGAATGGTAAAAATTGGCTGGTAGTAAAGCTCAAAATCGTCATGCTCAATACCATGCTGTAAATCATTTTCTATATCAGCATGATTTTTAAGTTTTTTACGCATGGTATTGTTGAAAAACTTAACCTTACCACGGCCAGATGACTTTGCCTCGTACATTGCTGCATCGGCATGCTGCAGTAGCTTGTATGCTTGGTCGCGACTGCTTTCACAAAAGGCAACGCCTATACTGGTAGATGCTTGCAATAGGTGGCCGTCAATATTGAGAGGCTCTGTTAGTACCTGTTGAATGCGATCTAGAGCATCATTAATTTGTTGTTTATCGGTGATGTTTTCCATAAAGATGGCAAACTCATCCCCCCCTAAACGGGCAAAGGTATCGGTATTGCGAATGGTACCTAAGATCAACTCACAGATTTTTACCAAAAAGTGGTCGCCAACCTCATGACCTAATGAGTCATTGATACTTTTAAAGCGGTCAAAGTCTAGATAGAGCAGGGCATGTTGGTGACGCTTATCGGCTCTTGCAAGGCGAAGGATCGCATGTTTAATACGTTCTATTAATAACGAGCGATTAGCAAGGCCGGTTAATTCGTCGTGAAGAGCGCGGTGCTCAAGCTCTTGTCTTGATAATTGACGATCTATTGCCATGCTAATTTGGCGGCTCACATACGTAAGTAAGGCACGGTCATGTTCGTCATAATGATAGCTTTTACTGTAACTTTGTACGGCGATAACACCACTAATGCGCTCATTTACTTTAAATGGCACACCCAGCCAAGACTCGGCCTGACGACCAACCATTTTAAAATGACCAGCATCAATATGCTGTTGAAATTCTTCTTTCGTAAAAAGTAAAGATTGGTCGATATTTAATAAGTAATAAGATGCGGTGTCTTTTAATTGTTCTTTCGATATTTTCTTATGCGCGTTAGAACGCACGCCTTCTTCGATAATGTAAACTAAATCAAGTACATCTAGTTGCTTGTCATACAGGCCAATGAAGAAGTTATCAGCCCTAAGTAAAGAGGTAATAATGCCGTGTAAAGATTCAAAGAAGCTATCTAGCTCGCTTGATTGATAGGTTAAGTTAGCAATTTGCAGCATCGAGCGTTCTAGCTTTTGCGCATCATTTAACTGCATCACAGTTTGCTGTAAGTCTTCTACGGTGCGAACTTGATTTATCTTGGCACTTAATAGATGCGCCACTGTTGATAAAATCTCTAAATGGGCGTCGTTGTAGTAATCTTTTTGCGGGTGCTCACAGTCAATGACACCCAGTACTTTTTCTTTATAAACTAATGGTACGCAAAGCTCAGAAAGAGCAGGGCGAGAGTCAGCGATATAACGTGGGTCTTCACTGACATCGCCAATCATTAACGGTTTACCAGTGCTTGCGACATACCCCGTAATACCTTGGTCAAAGCTAATTTCTGTTCGGTCGATATGGTAAGTATCATGGCTGCTTGCTGTGCCAATAGACGCCATTTCTTTGAGGGTGCGAGTTTTGTCATCGGCTAGATAAATAACACACTCTATAAAACCTAGGCGGCTTACCACTTCTGACGTGACATACTCTAACAATTCTTCAACTGTGTCTAATTGCATCACAGATGATGAGAACTGATTAATAATATGTAGTTGGTCTGTTTTGACCTCAAGTGCAAAAGCAGCGTCTAAACTCTTAGGCATAGAATAAAAGGTAACCGAAATGTTGTATTAATTTATTACGTTAACCTACTATCAAACTATCCACAAAGTTATTTTCAAAAAAAACTGGAACTGGTGTAAACTAGGCACCTGAATATGAACTTGGGTAAATAAGCGAGATTATTTGCTCAATGTTTACGCTATCCCCCTAACTTTAGCCGTGGAAACAAGCAATGTCAGATTTAAATTCGATGCAAACTCTAACAATTACACGCCCTGATGATTGGCACATTCATTTACGTGATGGCGAGCAACTCGTTGATACCGTTCGTGATGCTAGCCGTTATATGGGTCGCGCGATCATCATGCCAAACCTTGTTCCACCGGCAACCTGCACAGACACTGCGTTATCTTACTATGAGCGAATTAAAGCTGCGGGCCCACAGGGTAACTTTGAACCATTAATGGTGCTTTACCTAACAGACAAAACTACACCAGAAGAAATCAAAAAAGCTAAAGCGACAGGTAAAATTGTTGCTGCTAAGTTGTACCCAGCTGGTGCGACGACCAACTCAGATTCGGGTGTAACATCAATCAAAAACATTTACTCGGTACTTGAGGCAATGCAAGAAGTAGGGATGTTGCTGCTAGTGCACGGTGAAGTAACCGATTCATCAATTGATATTTTTGACCGTGAGAAGGTATTTTTAGAAACAATTCTAGCGGACGTGGTAAATGACTTCCCGAGTCTTAAAATTGTGCTTGAGCACATCACCACGAAAGATGCAGTAGAGTTTGTTAATAATGCACCAGAGAATGTTGCTGCAACAATTACTGCTCATCACCTTCTTTATAACCGTAATCATATGCTAGCAGGTGGTATTCGCCCGCATTATTACTGCTTACCTATTTTAAAGCGTAACATTCACCAGCAAGCGTTAATTGGTGCTGCAACAAGCGGCAGCAAAAAATTCTTCTTAGGTACTGACTCTGCACCACATTACAAAGACAAAAAAGAAGCGGCGTGTGGTTGTGCCGGTGCATATACTGCACATGCAGCTATTGAGCTTTATGCAGAAGCGTTTGAAGAAGCGGGTGCTTTAGACAAGCTTGAAGGTTTTGCGAGTCACTTTGGCCCTGACTTCTATGGTATGCCACGAAACCAAGATACAATTACACTAGTTAAAGAGAGCTGGACAGTACCAGCAAGCTATAAACTAGGTGATTCAGAAGTAGTGCCAATCAAAGCAGAAGCGCAAATGGATTGGCAAGTTAAGTAAGTTTTAGCAAGCTATAAATTGAGATTTAAAAGCCCATCTATTTGATGGGCTTTTTTCATTGATAATTAATTGTTTATAAATAGTACTGTCATATATTTTTGTTTAGGCAGTTGACCTTAAAATTATTTTCGATTAATAGAGCTAAAAGCAATTTAATGTGTTAGTCTTAAATTGCTTTGAGTTTTTGCGTATTGAATTTACGGATAATGTGCGGCTGTACGGTTACCGGTTTGGTTATTGGTTCTTCCTGTACTTTACCCCAAGTTTTTTGGGCATTCACTCAGGGAGGATAGAGCCATTATGGCTGAATTTTAATAATTGACTTACAGGAAAATTTGGTATGTCAAACACGGTTACTGGTAAAGTTAAGTTCTTCAACGAAGCTAAAGGCTTCGGTTTTATTGAACAAGAAAATGGCCCTGATGTATTCGTACACTTCAGCGCTATCACAGGTACAGGCTTCCGCACTCTAAGCGAAGGTCAGCAAGTATCTTTCGGCATCAAACAAGGTCAAAAAGGCCCTGAAGCTGAGAACGTAGAAGTAGCATAATTAATTATGCGAACCTAAGCATTTTGGTGAAACAGTTTCTGTTTCACCAAAAATTCATTTTTATCTCCTGCCAAACCCCGAGTTTTAACTCTCTATAAATAGTTATAAACTGTACCGAAATTATATTCCTCCAAAGGCATTGTTTAAGACTAAATTAATCAGCCAATAAGCTAGAACTTCGCATTCTATGTCCTAAAAGCTACTCTCCATAACTAAAGTATTATATGCTGTACTGATAGGATTTATTTAACATGACATCACCCGTTATGTTTAGTTTGTAGTTTTGATCGAACTCGAAAGTGAGCAGCTAAAAAAGTTTATAGTTATTTTTCACCAATCTAGAAATAACCCGCTAAACTTGAATTATCCACATGTGGAATAAATGCTGAGTAACTTATACTTGTTTGATGAAATATAATGAAGGTTTGCTAATCGATGAGCATAGGAAACAATATACTTTTGGTAGACGACCACCCGATGGTGGCAACAGCAATTAAAATGGTACTCGCTAAGTCTACACTAGTTAACGAAGTACAAGCTGTTGGAAGTCAAAAGGAAGCATTGCAGTTTTTAAAAAGTAATAATGTAGCGCTGGCAATTTTAGACATTGAGTTAGAAGACTCAGATGGCTTTAGTTTATATAAGCGCGCAGTCAGTAGTGGGTTTACTGGCAAAGTATTGTTTTTATCTGCTAAGCAAGACAAACATATTATTCGCACTGCAGCAAAGCTAGGCGCTCAAGGATTTGTTAACAAGGCCGAAAGCCTTGAAGATATCTCCTCCGCAGTTGAAATGATTTTGCGTGGCTATACTTTCTTTCCACAAGAGCACCTAATAGCGTCTGAAAAAGACATAGACGAGTTACTCACTGAACGTGAACTCGCAGTGATGAATTATCTACTACAAGGCTTATCAAACAAAGATATTGGTGAAAAACTTTTCATCAGTAATAAAACGGTAAGTACATACAAAGCGAAAATATTTGAAAAACTTGAGGTTGATTCAATTATCTCACTCGCTAAGCTAGTTAAAGACCGCGCCGTATTTTAACTCTCTCACCCGTAGCGGTGAGAGATTTCAACTCTCTCATTCTTGTGTTTAGTGTCTGATTTGGCTGCTTATTGAGCGGTTAGATGTATTGAGTGCATAAAAATTCTTCAAAACAGATTTTTTAGATGAACAAAGTGAATTTTTTTTTCATTTTTCTTCAGCACTTTCAGATTTCATAAAATGTTACATTTATGTTTAAGGTTGAACCTAATATGAATGCAATGTTCGCCAGTAAAGGGCTATAGAAGTACCACATGAATACCTCTGTTATATTTTTGTTAATTCATTGTTTTGGTTATTTTCATCTCAACGACGAGTCACCAAATTTTTCCGATGAAAGCCGAACATCAAGTTGACAGACTCTGAAGCATTTAGCATTATTGGAGAGTTGATATCTATTAAAAGATATCAGGGTTGTCCTCTTCGGAGGATAATTAAATTATAAAAGTAACATTACTTAATTGGTTGGGAACTATGTCTGTTAAAATCAGAAAGAGTCTTGTAGCATCAGCGTTGGTTGGCGCTTTTGCATTTGCAAGCAGCAATGTGATTGCAGATCCTTTGAAAGATGTGCAAGATGCAGGTCAACAAATTCAAAAGGCTGCTGTTAAGTCTCAAACTAAAATTGACAATGTATATGGTCAAACTCAAGAGCTAATCGCTGAGTACCGTAGCGTTGTTGACGAAACTGAGCTAATGAAGGTTTACAACGATCACGTAGCACGTTTGGTCGCTGACCAAAACGCTTCAATCGAATCGTTTGACCGTCAAATCGCAACTATCGATAACACGAAACAAAACGTTGTGCCTTTGATGTATCGCATGATCGATACGCTTGAGCAATTCATCAAAGCGGACGTTCCGTTCAATCTTGAAAACCGTCTTGCACGTGTTGAAAGACTTCGTGACATCATGGCGTCAGCATCAGTTACTACATCTGAAAAATTCCGCCAAGTTCTTGAAGCTTACACTGTTGAAACTGCATACAGCTCAGCTGTAACTGCTTCTCAAGGTACTCTTGAGATTGATGGTAAGAGCATCAACGTTGACTTCGGTCGTTTAGGTCGTATCACTTACGTAGCTCAGTCTTTTGACCTTAAGCACGCGTGGGTGTGGGATAACAACACTAAACAGTGGAAAGAATTAGGTGAAGAATACCTAAAACCTGTTAAAGAAGTTATCCGTATGGCGCGTAAACAAGCGACATTAGAACTTGTTAAACTACCAATTTTTGGCGCGGAGTAATCAATAATGAAGAAACTATTTAAAGGTTTTGCTGTTGCAGCAGTACTATCTGTTTCTGCAGGTACCGCGCTTAATGCACACGCAAACACTGATGCTTTAGACAAAATTCTTGAGCAAGTTAAGCAAGAACGTATCTCTGAAGGCAAATTAAATAAGCAACGTGAACAAGAGTTCCTTTCAGCTCGTGCTGACAAGCAAGCGTTACTTAACAAAGCTAAAAGCGACCTAGCTGCTGAAAAAGCACGTGGTGACCGTTTAGCTAAAGAATATGCTCAAAACGAAAATACTTTAGCTGAAAAAGAGCAAGCTCTTTTAAACGCTCAAGGTACATTAGGTGAGATGTTCGGTGTTGTACGTCGTGCAGCTGCTGATGCAATCGGTTCAATCGAAGCATCACTTGTTTCTGCTGAAAAACCAGGACGTGCTGAAGTACTTCGCTCACTAGCTGCTGCGAAAGAACTTCCAACTGTTCGTGAACTAGAAGAGCTTTGGATTTCTCTTCAAACTGAAATGACTGAGTCAGCTAAAGTTTCAACTTTCGAAACTGAAGTTGCAGGTCTTGACGGTTCATCTTCTGTGAAGAAAGTAACTCGTATCGGTAACTTCAACTTAGTAACTGACGACGGTTATTTAATCTACTCTCCAGAAACTAAAGCGATTCAACCTCTAGGTAAGCAACCTGATAGCTACATCCTAGCAGGTATCAGCGATTTAGAAGGTACTTCTGCAGATAACTATGCTGGCGTATACATCGACCCGACTCGTGGCGCGATCTTACGTATCAACACGCAGAAGAAATCACTAATGGAATACTACGAGCAAGGTGCTGAAGTAGGTTACATCATCACATTACTACTAATTGTTGGTCTACTTATCTTCATCGTTCGTTTCATTGATCTTGCGCTTACTAGCACTAAGATTAAGAGCCAGCTTAAAAACCTTTCTACTCCGAATACAAACAACCCACTGGGTCGTATTCTTAAGGTTTACGCTGACAACAAGAATCAAGACGTTGAAAACCTTGAGCTTAAACTTGACGAAGCAATCCTACGTGAAACGCCTCGCATCGAAGCTGGTATCAACATCATCAAGATCTTGGCAGCAATCGCTCCATTACTAGGTCTACTAGGTACGGTAATCGGTATGATCCTTACGTTCCAAACAATCACATTGTTCGGTACAGGTGATCCGAAGATCATGGCTGGTAATATCTCTCTAGCACTTGTTACTACAGCGTTAGGTCTAATTGCAGCTCTACCACTTATTCTACTTCACTCAATTGTTGCGGGTCGTAGTAAGTCGGTTCTACATGTCCTTGATGAGCAAAGCGCTGGTATTATCGCTGCTCACGCGGAGAAGGAGAAAGCCTAATGCTAGTCCTGATGGAGATCTGGGAATCTATCAGGGATTTTGTTGGCACAGGCGGCCAGGTATTATACGTGGTCGCGATAGCACTCTTTCTTATGTGGGTTTTAATGATTGAGCGCTATTGGTTCCTACTAGCTGAGTTTCCTCGTATGACGAAGAACATTGTAGCTCAGTGGGATGCCCGCCAAGACACTACGTCTTGGTACGCACACAGAATCCGTGAAGCATGGATTTCTGAAGCGTCTGAAAAATTAGATCAGCGTATGTTGTTGATTAAGACATTAGTAGCTGTTTGTCCTTTAATCGGCTTATTAGGTACTGTAACGGGTATGATTGCGGTTTTCGAAACCATGGCTACTCAAGGTACTGGTAACGCACGTTTAATGGCATCAGGTATTTCAATGGCAACAATCCCAACAATGGCTGGAATGGTTGCGGCACTATCTGGAGTATTCTTTAGCTCACGTCTTGAAGCGAGAGCGAGAATGGCGAAAGCTAAACTTGTAGATAGCATGCCTCATCACTAGAGAGAGAATTAAATATGGCACGTAAACAACGTTTTCGTGAAGAAGAAGAAGCAGCGGTTGACATGACGCCAATGCTTGACATCGTATTTATCATGCTTATTTTCTTTATCGTAACTACATCGTTCGTTAAAGAGGCTGGTATCGAAGTCAATAAACCTAAAGCAGCTGCAGCTACGAAGCAAAAAAATGCAAACATTTTTGTTGCTATCCGCGCTGACGGTGCGATCTGGATTGATAAACAACAAGTAGACGTTGAGCGTGTATCAGCTAAGCTTGAAAGTTTATTAGCAGAACAACCTACTGAAGTTGTAATTTTGCAAGCTGATAAAGAAGCAAAACACGGCGTAGTAGTTAAAGTTATGGACCAGATCAAAGCGACGGGTGATAACCTTAAAATTTCAATAGCTGGAGATCAGTAATGATTCGTTTTCTGTTTTCACTGATTGCAGGTGGGGCAGTTACTTTCGGCTTGTTCTACTTCATGGCGTACCTCATCTCCGGTGGAGCTGATCGTGCGACTGAACAAAAAGAACAGATTGTAGTCGAAATTATGACGAATCCGCCTGAATCTAAGGTGCAGGAGAGGAAGCGTGTTCCGCCTCCGCCTCCGCCACCGCCAAAGCAGCCGCCTAAGCCGCAGCCGCCTCAGCCGGAAAACAGCAACCCGAACACTGGTGGTTTGTCATTTAATATGCCAAGCATCGATGTGGGTAGCACAGCTGGTGGCCTAAGTGGTCCAGGTGCATTTGGACGTGATGGTGACGCGACACCTATCGTTCGTATTGAACCAAAATACCCTACGCAAGCAGCGCGTGATGGTAAAGAAGGTTGGGTACAACTTTCATTCACTATCAATGAAGTGGGTGGTGTAGAAGATGTTCAAGTGATCGACGCAGATCCTAAACGTATCTTCGACCGCGAAGCTAAACGTGCGCTACGTAAGTGGAAATACCGTCCGAAAATCATCGATGGTAAACCACAGAAGCAATTTGGTCTTCAAGTACAATTAGACTTTAAACTTAACCAAGGCAACTAAGGAGGCGAGTAATGAGAAATTTATCTAAAGTAACTGCACTTGCGCTTCTTATGTCTCTATCAGGTGTAGCTTTCACTGCACCTGCTTTAGCGGCGCCAGATTACGCGAAAATTGAAGCGCGTAAAAAAGCAAAAACTAAAGTTATGGGCGAGCGCGTTGGTAAGAAAGTTATTAAAGCGTTTGACTTGTACAATGAAGATAAGCTTGATGAAGCGATTGCACTACTTAAAGAAATTGATCCTTCAGATGATTTCGATAAGGCAACGGTTGATCGTTACTTAGGCCAAATGTACGCTCAAAAAGAGCAGTACCAATTGGCTATTAAGCACATCTCAGCGGCAGTTAAGCCTGACGTTTTAAACTTTGCTGACCAAGAGCAAGGCCTAAAACTTCTAGGTGATATGTACGCGGGTACTGAGCAATATGCAAAAGCAAAAGAAGCTTATGCAGCTTGGATGGACTTCACAGGTGAGGAAGACGACAAAGTTTATACACGTATTGCGCAAGCAAACTACGAGCTAAAACTTTACAAAGACGTACTTCCTGCTGCAGACAAAGCAATCGAATTGGCAAAAGAACCTGCTAAAGCTTCTTACCAATTAAAGTTAGCTGCCTATTTTGAACTTAAACAGTACAAAAACATGGTAGCAGTAGCTGAAGAGATTGTTCGTGTTTGGCCTGAAGACAAAAAAGCCTGGGTTGGTTTAGGTAAATACTACCTACAAACCGAAGACTTCAAGAAAGGTCTAGCGACCATGGAAGTTGCCTACAAAAATGGCTATTTTGAAAACGAAGTTGAATACAAAGTACTTTCTAACTTCTATTCGTTAAATGATATTCCTTACAAAGCAGCAGTCGTGCTTGAAAAGGCAATCAACGAAGAAAAAGTTAAGCGTAACAAGCAAAATATCAGTGCAGTGGCATCTAACTACCACCGTTCTAAAGATATTGAAAAAGCAGCTAAATACTATGAAGAAGCGGCTAAATTTGATGACGATGCAGAGCTTTATCGCAAAGCGGGTTCATTACTTTTACAATCGCAAAACTATAGTGCAGCCGTTGTTCGTTTGAACAAGGCATTAGAGTTAGGTTCTGACAAAAAAGGAACTATCTACTCTGATTTAGCTGAAGCTTACTACTACCAAGAGAAGTACAAGCAAGCTTACAACGCTATCACTAAAGCAATGGATGATCCGCGCACGCGTCGTTTCGCGAAGAGCTGGTCAACCTTCATCAAAGATAAAGCCGCTCGTAACGGTGTAAAAATCTAATTGATGTTGTTTTAAATTAAAAAGCCCCTCTGGGGCTTTTTTTATGGAATTTTAAAATGCTAAGACAGATCGTATTATTAGTTGTCGCAAGTGTGATGCTGATAGCTTGCTCTGAGCAAACATCAGGTTTCAAAACATTTCGTGAAGGGCAGCAAGCGCTGCAAACTATTAATAATTTATTATCGACTCAAGAACAGCAAAGTGAAGCTGCTAGCTGGCCTTTCTCAGAAAGTTATTTGCAAGCGCGTCATCAAGCTTATCAAGGACTAAAAGCGATTAAGTTAGATGTGTCACAACAGGCGCAATTAAATTATTTAATTATTGCTGAGCGTTATCCTGAGCGTTACTTTGTATGGCCTGTACAACGTGATGTTATTAGCCAAGCTCGTTCATTAGATGACTACTCAGTAAATGCACTAGCTAACTGGCTAGAGTTAGTTGAAACGCAGTTAATTGCAGCTGAGCAAAGCAATCTGAAATTAAATAAAATCGAATTAACGCTTTTACATAATATGGTCAAATCGCACCTTGATAATAGCGATGACAGTGTACAAGCAGCACTAAACAAACTTAATCAATATTTAACTCAGTATAAACCGCGTACAAAACTTGGTTTAGTTGGTTTGGCAAACGGTAAAGATTGGTATCAAAGTAAACTTAATTACTTTAGTGGTGAAACTAAGCCACCTTTAAATTGGTTAAGTGAGATACAGGCTTCGTTAAAGCAATCGCAGAGTGCAGATTTTGTATTACCTGTATCAGACTCTCACGCTAAACCATTAGTAATGAATTATTTTGTAGAAAATCATCAGCACACAGGCCTTGATTGGCAGCTTGATTATCTCGACCCGCTCAAAAGTAAGCGTAAATTAACACAAGGGGAGCAATACTTCTGGCAAGTTATGATGGAAACTGACTTAGGTATTCATTATCACACGTGGAGTGAACAGCAAGCACGTGTCAACTTGATGAAGCGTTTAGGTGTAGATCAGCAGCAAGCTGACTGGTTAATTGAGGATATCGTGCTTTATCCTGCGATGAGCTTTATTTTTATAAATTAGTACAGCGCTGCGCTCTATGGAGCGCAACGTCGACAGCGTTGGCTTGCAGGATCTGCAAGTAAACGTTCGTCATCAATTTTTTCTTCACAATCACAGCAATAGCCATACTGCCCAATATCGATTTGGCATAGTGCTGCTTCTAACTTTTCTATTCGAGCAATCAATATTTGATACTCAGAACCGAGATTATTTGCTGTCAGCTCTAACCAGTCTGAAGGGGGATTATCCTTGAGTTGCGATAGCAGTTGCTGATGATAGGCTTGATCAGAATTAGCCAGCATATCGAGTAAACGTTGTCTAACCTGCGCAAGTTCCGCAGATAACTTTGTTTGAATTTCAGTATTGTTCATCGCTTTTCTTCCAAGTGGGCAATACTGGTATTATCAAACAAAATCGATTTGCTAATTATGATTTGTATCAATACTCGGCGCTTTCGCGTACTTTCTTAGTACATCTGCAACTTCATCTTTGGCTTTTAGACGGCGGATCTCATCAAAAAGTGCGTTAGCTTGTGGGTATTGGCGTTTTAAATAGCCGAGCCACTGCTTAGTACGAGAAGCAAAATACTTTTCACATTTGCTCTCGTCTTGATGCATAGATGAATGAATAATGTGGTATATCACATGCTCCCATAACATCGGAGTGTAATGCTCGTTTTCTGCATGAGATTTTATTTGTTTTGCTAAATCAGGCATCGCTAATGCACCACGACCAAGCATTAAATCTTGGCAATGACTGCGCTTTTGACAAAGCATGGCATCTTCAACTTGCCAAATTTCGCCGTTAGCAACGACCGAAATATTTTTATCTTTGATCAACGGCGGGATTTTTTCCCAATATGCCGGTGGGTTGTAACCATCTCTTTTAGTTCTGGCATGAATAGCAAGACTTGAAGCACCAGCGCTAACAACAGCATCAACAATTTCTTGGCTATTACTATCATCATCAAAACCAAGCCTAATTTTGGCACTAACTTCATGGCAAGGGTCAACAGCATCACGTACGGTTTTAATAATTTCGTACATGTGTTCAGGATCTTTTAACAGTACCGCACCACCTTTACTTTTGTTCACTGTTTTAGCTGGGCAACCAAAATTTAAGTCGATACCATGCGAGCCTAGGCGTATTGCTTTGACGGCATTTGCTGCCAAAGCATCGGCAACTTGACCTAGCAACTGAATACGCACTGGCGTACCTGCACGGGTATAGCCACCTGTTTTTAGCTCAGGACAATAGCGATGAAACACGCGTTCGGGCAGTGTGTCTTCAACGACACGAACAAACTCTGTTACGCATAAATCAAATCCACCTAAATCAGTTAGGAGTTGTCGCATTTTAAAATCCACAACGCCTTCCATCGGTGCTAAAACTAGTCGCATGATACCTGTTAACTCATCAAAAATTAGGACGCGTATTCTAGCTGTTCTGGATTGTTTTATAAATCGTAATTTGCATTCTTGGCACTTTCAGAAAATAATTATAAAAATTTTGAAAGTAATTTTTAGTTCTCGGGTCTTGTTTAATAACCCTTTATAAAAAAGAGAGTCATCGAATGAACACAGTTAAGAAAAATTCAATTGCATTAACATTAGGTGCGGTTGTAGTAGGTGCGTCAAGTTTTGCAGCCACTGATGCCAGTGCAAACCCATTTGAATTTCAGCAAATGCAAGCAGGCTATCAACTAGATGCCGCAGAAGGTAAATGTGGTGAAGGTAAATGCGGCGGCGATAAAAAAGCCGAAAAAGAAGGCAAATGTGGCGAAGGTAAATGCGGCGCAGACAAAAAAGCAGCTAAAGAAGGCAAGTGCGGCGAAGGTAAATGTGGCGCAGACAAAAAAGCAGCTAAAGAAGGCAAGTGCGG
>NZ_LKDX01000020.1:0-78665 GCF_001401795.1 Pseudoalteromonas sp. P1-26
GTTAGCAAGTTAGCAAGTTAGCAAGTTAGCAAGTTAGCAAGTTAGCAAGTTAGCAAGTTAGCAAGTTAGCAAGTTAGCAAGTTAGCAACACTAGACTGCCTACCACTTTTGTCAAGCCGTTGTTTATTTAATCTGACTTCTAACGACTGATATCTAATATCTCCATTTTTATTCGGCGTTAAAACGCCTCGTATATCGCAAACTTTCCCCTTTACTCTTTCTAACTCACTAACTTTACTCTTTCCCCTAGTAACTCGCTAACTTTTAGAACTTCAATCTGACGGCTGACGGCTGACGGCTGACGGCTGACGGCTGACGGCTGACGGCTAAATATTAAAACCAAAAAAGCCAAGCGTTTCGCAACGGTTGGCTTTTTCAGATTTAGTTTTAAGGCTAGCCGCTTAGGCTAGTGCTCTGTAATTAGCTCAGGTTCATTTCCTGGATGATTTCGTGGGCAATTTCCGGTGTAGTACTGACCGGCTTTTCGTGTAGTTTGGCTTTCATTTGCCCTTTACGATGTTTTAGTGATGCATCAAGTTTTTTTGCAGCACCTGCGATAGCTGGGTACATCACATCATCTTCAGCTTTTACTGATAAACGTGCGCCTTCATAGGTTGTACTAATTTCAGCCTGATACTTATTGTGTTCTTTTGAAAGAATAATATCGAGTGATATTAATGATGGAAAATGGCTAGCAATTTTCGAGAACTTCTCGTTGATATGAGCTCTAACAGCCTCAGTAACGTCAACATGATGACCAGAAATATTAATCTTCATAGGGTATCCTTTTTTCTTGTTACCTCACAGTTAGTATTGGGGGCGAATTGAATTAACACAAGCGAAAATTGCAGATAATTAGTAATTGATTGTAACCACAGATGATTTAGATCATGCGTTGCGGATAAAATATGCAAAAGCCCGCATCACACGGGCTTTTCAGAGAGGTTAACAACTGCTCATTAACTATACGAACAACAGTAATCAGCAAATTCGCTGACCTTTACTAAGAAGGTAACATTTGCATCAACGGTAAATGACTCTCCAGCTTGCATTGTTTGCCATTCGCTCTCACCGGGCAAAAGCACTTGCCAACTGCCACCGTTAAGCTCCATCAACTCTTTTTTGCTCGTAGCAAACTCAAACTCACCCGGTTGCATAAAGCCTAACGTCTTGGTGCTGCCATCAGCAAATACCACTGTTCGGCTAGACACTTTACCGTCAAAATACACATTGGCTTTTTTCAGCACACTTACATTATCAAACTGAGACATCCTCACTCCTGTTGTTTTATTATTAAGTTACAGACAGTGCCAGTTGTCGGTTTAGCATTCAAGGGGAGCTGGGTGAGAAATAATCAAGTCGGGCTAGCTGTAAGCTGTCAGTTTTAAGCCGAAGGTGCAATTGTGGTAGGTCGTGCTTTAGCACGAGTATCAGCATGATAAGCACATCCTTCTTACTTTAGTTTGAGTTCAAAAATATGGCTTGAACGCTTTGTTACATACCTTGCATCCAAGCTCAACTGATACCATAATTAGGTATCTATTGGTATTAAGGGCTAAATCATGGCTAAAAACACTAGTATTACTTTGGGTGACCATTTTGACAGTTTTATAGCAAATCAAATTCAAAGTGGTCGCTATGGCTCGGCGAGTGAAGTCATACGCTCCGCTTTACGTTTACTTGAAAGCCAGGAGACGAAAATGAACACTTTACGCCAATTACTTGTTGAAGGTGAAAATAGTGGAGTTGCGGATTATGACCTTGATTCGTTTATCAATGAGTTAGACAACGAAGAAAGAAAATGAAGCCCTTTCAATTAACTAACAAGGCAAAATCTGATTTAAAAGATGTAGCCTTGTTTACCTCTCGACGCTGGGGTCGTGAACAGCGAAACATTTATCTAAAACAATTTGATGACTCATTCTGGCTGTTAGCCGAAAACCCTGACATTGGTAAAGCCTGTGACGAGATTCACGATGGCTATAGGAAATTCCCACAAGGAAGCCACGTAATCTTTTATCGTCAAATCGGCAGTCAAAATATCGAGATCATTCGTATCCTCCACAAAAGTATGGATGTGAATCCAATTTTTGGCGCATAACCCTCATCTTAAAAACTTAAATTTGGCTTCTGGTATTCAATCAAAAAGCATAACTTTCACGCGAAATAAATTTCACGCTTACAGTGAGGTATTTAAAACTGACAGCTGATGGCTGAAAGCTACCAGCTCTGAGTGCGTTGGGTTTCACTCCGTTCTACTCAACCTACGGGGGAATAAAAAAGCCCGCGCTGTGGTTATACAGGGCGGGCTTTTAAGTTTTAGCGGCTAAAGCTTAGAACAAGGCGTTTGCTTTGTTTACGATGTTTTCAACAGTGAAACCAAAGTGCTTGAATAGCTCGCCTGCAGGTGCTGACTCACCGAATGTCGTCATACCAACTACTGCGCCGTTTAGGCCTACATATTTGTACCAGTAGTCTGCGATGCCCGCTTCGATTGCTACGCGGCGTGTTACGCTTGCTGGTAATACGCTTTCTTTATACGCAGCGTCTTGCTCATCAAATAAATCAGTTGAAGGCATAGATACCACACGTACTTTTTTACCTTGTGAACGCAGTTCTGCTGCGGCATCTTGTGCAAGCTGTACTTCAGAACCTGTTGCAATAAGGATAAGCTCTGGCTCACCGTCACAGCTAAGTACGTAACCACCTTTTTTCACATCAGCTAACTGCTGTGCAGTACGCGTTTGTTGCTCAAGGCCTTGGCGAGTGAAAATCAGTGATGTTGGGCCATCTTTACGCTCAATTGCTTGTTGCCATGCAATCGCTGACTCAACTTGGTCACATGGGCGCCAGTTCACTAGATTAGGCGTTAAACGCATGCTTGCAATTTGCTCTACCGGTTGGTGCGTTGGGCCATCCTCACCTAAACCAATTGAATCGTGTGTGTAAACGAAGATGCTTGGCTGCTTCATTAATGCCGCCATACGTACTGCGTTACGTGCGTATTCCATGAACATTAGGAATGTTGCACCGTATGGAATAAAGCCTTTGTGCAATGCAATACCATTCATAATCGCTGACATACCAAATTCACGTACACCGTAGAAAATGTAGTTACCGCTAGCATCGTTTGCTTCTAGGCCTTTTGAGCCATCCCAAAGTGTTAAGTTAGAACCTGCAAGGTCAGCAGAGCCACCCATGAATTCTGGTAGTAACGGGCCAAACGCATTTAATGCATTTTGTGATGCTTTACGTGTTGCTGGGTTTGCTGGGTTTGCTTGTAGCTCTTCAATGTAAGCTTGTGACTTTTCAGCCCAATCAGCTGGTAACTCACCATTTGTACGGCGTTTAAACTCAGCAGCAAGTTCAGGGTGTGCACTTGCGTATGCTGCAAACTTTTCGTCCCAGCTGGCTTCTAGTTGCTTACCTTTTTCTTTGCCATCCCACTCGCTGTAGATATCAGCTGGGATTTCAAATGCATCGCCAGTCCAACCTAGGAATTCACGAGATGCTTTAATTTCGTCTTCACCTAGTGGTGCACCGTGACAATCATGGCTACCTGATTTGTTAGGTGAACCGTAGCCAATCACTGTTTTACAACAGATTAATGATGGCTTATCAGTGATGCTACGCGCTTCTTCGATAGCGGCGCGAATTGCATCAGGGTTATGACCATCAACATCGCTTACTACGTGCCAGCCGTATGCTTTGAAGCGCGCTGGTGTGTCATCGCTGAACCAACCTTCTACTTCACCATCAATTGAGATGCCGTTGTCATCCCAAAACGCAACTAGTTTACCTAGGCCTAATGTACCGGCTAATGAACAGGCTTCGTGTGAAATACCTTCCATTAAACAGCCATCGCCCATGAATGCATACGTGAAGTGATCAACAATATCGTGACCTTCACGGTTAAACTGTGCAGCTAGCGCTTTTTCGGCAATTGCCATACCCACTGCATTTGTGATCCCTTGACCTAATGGACCCGTAGTAGTCTCAATACCTGGTGCATACCCATACTCTGGGTGACCTGGTGTTTTTGAGTGCATTTGACGGAAGTTTTTAATTTCCTCTAGTGGTAAGTCATAGCCACTTAAGTGCAGTAGAGAATAGATCAGCATTGAACCGTGGCCATTCGAAAGAATAAATCGATCTCGGTCTGCCCACTCTGGATTCGTTGGATTGTGCTTTAGATAATCGCGCCATAGTACTTCTGCGATATCTGCCATGCCCATAGGGGCGCCAGGGTGACCAGATTTGGCCTGTTGTACTGCGTCCATTGATAAGACGCGAATAGCATTTGCAAGTTCTTTGCGTGATGGCATGAATTCTCCTACCTTTATGTATTTGCGCTGGTTGTTTATGAAGCCCCATTCTTACTTATTGTAAGGGTACAGTGCAATTAAAAATCCGCATTAAATGCACCAATTATGGGCGTTTGTTAAGAACAATACGTTATTAGTAATTTTAAATAGACGTCTAGGCGTAAAATTACTATGCAAACATATTTGTTTTAGATAAAATACGCCCCTTAATTTTTTAGCGCTATTACCGACGTTTGTGAAGCGCAATATTTGTGAGCAGAAATACAATGGCAAAACATTTATTTACTTCTGAATCTGTTTCTGAAGGTCATCCGGATAAAATCGCGGACCAAATCTCTGACGCGGTTCTAGATGCTATCCTTGAGCAAGATTCTCATGCCCGTGTTGCATGTGAGACTTACGTTAAAACCGGTATGGTGATGGTTGGTGGTGAAATCACAACTAGCGCTTGGGTTGATATCGAAGAAATCACACGTAAAACAGTACGTGAAATCGGTTACACGCACTCAGACATGGGTTTCGATGCTGACTCTTGTGCAATCCTAAACACTATCGGTAAACAATCTCCAGACATCAACCAAGGTGTTGATCGTGCTCGCCCTGAAGAGCAAGGCGCTGGTGACCAAGGTCTAATGTTTGGTTACGCATGTAATGAAACTGACGTTTTAATGCCTGCACCTATCACTTATTCGCACCGTCTAGTTCAGCGCCAAGCTGAAGTTCGTAAAAGCGGTGAGCTTAACTGGTTACGCCCAGATGCAAAATCTCAAGTAACGTTTGCATACGAAAATGGCAAGCCTGTTGGTATTGATGCAGTTGTTCTTTCAACTCAACACTGTGATTCAATCTCACAAAACGACTTAGTTGAAGCGGTAATGGAAACTATCATTAAGCCGGTTCTTCCTGCTGAGCTAATCTCAAGTGCAACTAAGTTCTTCATCAACCCAACAGGCCGTTTCGTAATCGGTGGCCCAATGGGTGACTGTGGTCTTACAGGTCGTAAAATAATCGTTGATACATACGGTGGTATGGCTCGTCACGGTGGTGGTGCTTTCTCTGGTAAAGATCCATCAAAAGTTGACCGTTCAGCTGCATATGCTGCTCGTTACGTTGCTAAAAACGTGGTTGCTTCTGGCCTTGCTGACAAATGTGAGCTACAAGTTTCTTACGCTATCGGTGTTGCAGAGCCAACATCTATCAGCATCGAGACATTCGGTACAGGTAAATTAGAAGAAGCGCGCCTAATCGAATTAGTACGTGAGCACTTCGACCTACGCCCTTACGGCTTAATCCAAATGCTTGATCTTGAGCGTCCTATCTATCAACCAACTGCGGCATACGGCCACTTCGGTCGTGATGAGTTCCCTTGGGAGCGTACAGACAAAGCAGACGCACTTCGCGCAGCTGCTGGCCTGTAATAGGTTTGATAAAATGAAAAAAGCGCCTTTTGGCGCTTTTTTTATGTCTGTTTTAAAGGTAGGTAACTATCTTTTCGTAAACTGCGACACCCCAAACTAAGGCTAGAATTAGCAAGCTCAATGTCACTGCCGCAGAAGCCATATCTTTAGCTCGTCCCGATAATACATGATACTCAATCCCTACTCGGTCAGTGAGCGCTTCTATCGACGAGTTCAGTAACTCAACAATTAATAATAACAAGTAAGGAATAAACAACACTAACCAATGATTTAATGACTGCGCAAGAACCACTGACAAGGGTAATAAACACACCCCTAAATAGATTTCAGAACGAAATGCCGACTCTTCTTTAAATGCCGCTTTAAAGCCTTTAATAGAACACTTGGTTGCTTTTAAAATACGCCCAAAGCCAATACCATTTGGCTTATTAACTAGGGGAATTTTTGGTTCTTTCATTTTTTACCTACCCGCTCAGAATTAGCCTGATCATAATAATAAATTCTTACTCTGT
The DNA here is from genome assembly GCF_001401795.1 of Pseudoalteromonas sp. P1-26. NCBI lineage: Bacteria > Pseudomonadati > Pseudomonadota > Gammaproteobacteria > Alteromonadales > Pseudoalteromonadaceae > Pseudoalteromonas > Pseudoalteromonas sp. P1-26. The sequence continues at coordinate 6,256 of NZ_LKDX01000020.1, forward strand.
CACCCAAATACGCTTGATTAAACGCTAGCAATCACCTGGAATACTGCTGGTGTTTGCGCGGGAAAACTGATTATTAGTTAATTGTTCTCTCAGTGCTTGTAGCGTTTTATAAACGCTTTTTAGCGATACCTTGTTACTTAACCAATGCGGAATTGAACCACTTGGATCAGCATAGGCTTGATGGCTGACCAACAAATTACTTTGTTGCTGCTCTAAACGCCAATAGGCGGTGAGGTCTTTAATACGCACAACGCCAGAGACTTCGGCTTTTGCATAAGGTTGGCTTTTGATTTGTAACTCGGTTTTGTGCTCATCTAAAGCGTGATAACAAGAGTAACTAACTAAATCTCTATCTGACACCGGCCAAGGTGAATTAAAATGAGTATAAACAAGGGTTTCTGAGGGGCTTAAGCGCTCCATTAAGGTCACGCTTTTGACATTTTCAAGCCAGTTAGCAGCATTGTCGGTATCACTGAGTAATGCCATAAAGTCACTGGCTTTGGCATTTTTTACTAGCACAGAAGCATTAATTTCAATAATACCGGTTTTATGCTTTTTATAGCTAACCTTTATGCCGTCTTGCTGTTTGTAGGTTTGCCATTCAATAGGGTTAGCTACTGCCGAGAGACTCAAACATGCTAACCCTATCCATAGGCACAAGCGCATTTATTTAAAACCAATAAGGGTCTGTATTAAATGACGCGTGGCGACTTTGCTCCATCGCACTAACCAAAAACTCTGACTTTTGATCAAGCCATGATTGAATTTTGGTCAGCTCTAAGTCGTCTTGCCCTGCACATAACTGCTTTAAGTACTCAAGGGTGCTTAACTCATAAATACCATGAGAGATATCAAGCCACGGCATACGAAACTCGTTTCGATCTTCTTTATCGAACAAGGCACCTAAGCAGTTGCCGCTGAGTAATGAGTTTTCAAGGCGGGTGCGCAGTGCCAAATAGTCTTTATCTGTAAACACTTGCTGCTCAGGAATAAGCTCGTGCATGTCGTGCCAATCTTTAGCAAATAAACGCTTAGCAATATCGGCAACTGGTTTTTCTGCTGCCTGAAACTCAGCCTGCCCCCATGATTTGCGCCACTGTTTTTCAATTAACCAGGTTGTTAATTGTAATAATAAGCGGTTGTATCGGGTGCTATGAAAAAGAGTTTCAATATCATCAATGCTTGGCTGTAACTCTTTTAGGTCATTAATAACTTGTGTGAGCTCAGGCGCACTGTTGATTTTTTTGTAGTATGCGTGGCGCTTAGATGTGTAGGTTTTTAGCTGAATAGCATTTTCAACCCACGCTAATTCGCTCAATAACCACTTTAACTCTGTACGCAATGAGTCGGTATCGTCTTTACTAACAATATCGTCAAACAGCCAAAATGTATGGCGAATTAAACGAATACCGTCTGTGACACGCTTAAGGGTTTTTAAGCTTGGTTTTATGAAATAGCAGGCTTCATGTTTTTGTACAAAGCGAATCGCGTAGTTAATGCTTTCTAATAAAGCTTGTTCTTGGGTTGCACCACGATTTAGTGGCACAAAGCCAATTGATTTGCTTGCTTTTAATGGTTTGTCATCTGCAAGACGATAACCTCGAGCAGCTTTAGAATAAAGCCCTAAGCGAACATGGCTTTCACTAACCAGTTTATCTGCCAAAGCAAACAACTCATTACGACTACCTTCAATCAGTTCGATTTCAAGTTCAGAGATTGGCTCAACCTGACCCGAGGCAGCAACTTCACCTTTATCTAATACCACTTCAATTTTTGCGCCATTTTCGGTTTCGAGTAACCAAGTACGGCGTATAAAGTTAGTGCTAAAAATTGGGTATAGGTTTTCAGCAATACCAGACACTTGCATGCCATGCGGCCAAATAGCAGCATCAAATGCGAGTAAATCAGGGCGGTTACCTGACAGTGGTAAGTTGTATTCTGGGCGCTGATGTAAGCCGCCAACCACTTCGCCAGCAAGCTTGATAGTTTGTTCACACTCACCATCACAACAGCGAGTACGAAGGCCAATATCTAAAGCGCGTAATTCTCGGCTTGGCGTATCGTAATAAGCATTTTGTAAATTGCGTGACGGTTTGTTAGTAACGGTTTTTGCAAATTGGGTAATTAATGCGGGGATCAGTGGAACAACGGCATCTGACACCAAAAACTTCAGTTCTATCTCAGTATCCATTCGCTTTGCGGAGTACATTTAAAATAAATAAGTGATCAAAATAAACAAAGCAGACTGTTAATGCAAATTTTTTCCTGTTTTTTACGGTTAAGCCCACGCACGGATTACAATATCAGCCTTGCTATTAATAGTTGAAATCCCTACTATCTCTATACATAAAGAAATTATAAATTTAGCCACTTCTAGGCAAGATCACATTAACAAGGTAGATTGATGTTAAAACAGTGTATTTTTGGGTTGCTCCTTGCGGCCACCTCTTTTATTAGCTACGCAGAAGAAGCACCAAGCAGCGACAGCCAAAACACCGCCTACATAGTCGATAACCTGTATACCTTTATGCACTCAGGCCCAAGCAAAAACTACCGCATTTTGGGTTCAGTTGATGCAGGTACGCAAGTTGTGTTGTTGTCAGGTGAAGATAATGGCTACTTTAAAATTCGTGATGATAAAGATCGTGAAGGTTGGGTTGAGTCAAAATTTGTTACTGAAAACGCGGGTATTCAACAACAGTTTCAAGCGCTGAATAATGACATGACGGTAATGCAAGAGCAGCTTCGCCAAGCTGAAATTGAGTTGCCACAACTACAAGAGCAGAACAAATCACTAACAGAGCAAAACCTAGCTCTTAGCAAGCAAATCGAAACACTTAAGAACACTATTGAGTCTGAGCGCAATGCAAAGCAAACAGCCAGTGCTAAAGAGAAGCGTCAGCTACTTACATATGGCGGCGCAATTGCATTTATCGGCTTACTGTTAGGTATTATCTTAACCGTGGTGTTATCTCGCCGTAAACGTTACGACGGCTGGGCATAAGCCACTAAATAGTCAATAAAAAAGCACCTGATGGTGCTTTTTTTGTATCTATATATCGAACCTTAGTCCGGTATCTTGTTTAATTTTTTCGATCACCATATAGGTGTGATGCGTACCCACCCCTGGTATATCAACTAAATCTCCCAGCACCTGACGGTATTCGTCCATATCAGACACACGTACTTTTAATAAGTAGTCATAGCCACCAGCAACCATGTCGCATTCAACTACTTGTGGAATATTTAAAATATATTCACGAAAGACTTTAAATACCGATGTATTCGAGGTCACCAACGAGACCTGTACATGTGCTAACAAGCTCTGGTTAAGCTTTGCTTCGCTAAGCTTTGCGTAATAGCCTTCGATGTAGCCTTCTTGCTCTAAACGTTTTACACGATCTAGACACGGGCTTGGGCTCAGATTTACCTGTTTTGCGAGGTTTACGTTCGATATTCTGCCATTTTTTTGCAGAGCGTCTAAAATTGCTAAATCGATGCGATCTAACATGCGTAATCTATTCGGACTGGTCATAACAGAATTTTATGCGGCTAAGTTAACGGTATGCCCTGTAAATTATCGTAAATCGAAAAATTTAACCAGCATATTCTGCTGGATTTTAATTAGAATGCACGAATTATATCAATGGTAAGAAATGCAATTAGTTCATTTTTTAGACTCCACATACCAGAGGGTTACATATGCTATTTAATGGCGATTTGACAACTGAATGTCCAATTAGACAAAAGATCCGTGATTTCTACCGTATTGACGAAAATGCGGTTATTGATCATATTTTGCCTTTGGCTGAAGTAGGCGTGAAAGCGCGTAGCCGAGCGTGGGAACGTGCTCGTCAAATGGTTTTAAATATCCGTCGCGATCAGGATGGTCAAAGCGGTGTAGATGCACTATTAAATGAATTCTCACTTTCAAGTGAAGAAGGCGTTGTATTAATGTGTCTTGCAGAAGCACTATTACGTGTTCCAGATAAAGCAACGCAAGAGTCACTAATTCGTGACAAACTTGCTAAAGGTGACTGGAGCTCGCATTTAGGTAGCAGCGATTCTTTATTTGTAAACGCCTCTTCTTGGGGTCTGTTAGTAACCGGTAAAATGGTTAACTACAGCGACAAGTCAAAAGAGCAGCAATTCGGTGTACTTAAGAAAACAATTGGTCGTTTAGGTGAGCCTGTTATTCGTAAATCTGTGAACTTCGCGATGAAGATCATGGGTAAGCAATTCGTTATGGGTCGTACTATCGACGAAGCGATTGAACGTGCAGCAGAAAAAGAGCAAAAAGGCTACGTTTACTCATACGATATGCTAGGTGAAGGCGCACGCACAATGAAAGATGCAGAGCGTTACTTCAACAGCTACATGACAGCTATCCACGCGATTGGTAAAGCAGCAAATGGCCGTGGTCCAATCAAGAGCCCTGGTATCTCAGTTAAAATTTCTGCGATTCACCCACGCTATGAGTTCACACATCGTGAACGTGTTATTGATGAAATCGTACCTAAGTTAAAAGAACTTGCGCTTGCAGCGAAAAGCTACGATATCGGCTTTACTGTTGATGCTGAAGAAGCTGACCGTTTAGATATCTCTTTAGATGTTATTGAAGCGGTATTCAGTGATGACGATTTAGGTAACTGGAACGGCTTTGGTTTAGCAGTTCAAGCATACCAAAAGCGCGCTATTTTTGTCGTTGAGTGGGTTGCAGAACTTGCTCGTCGCGTTGGTCGTAAACTAATGGTTCGCCTTGTAAAAGGTGCATACTGGGATACAGAAATCAAAACCACTCAACAAGATGGTTTAGATCACTATCCGGTATTTACACGTAAGGCGACCACTGACGTTTCTTACAAAGCTTGTGCTATTAAGCTTCTAGAAGCACGCGATGTATTGTATCCGCAATTTGCTACACACAACGCATACACTGCAGCAACAATCTTAGAAGTTGCAAAAGGCGACAACGAAGGTTTTGAATTCCAACGCCTGCACGGTATGGGTGAGTCGTTATTCGACCAAATCGTAACCCAAGAGAAAATTCAATGTCGTGTTTACGCACCAGTGGGTCAACACGAAGACTTACTTGCATACTTAGTACGTCGTTTATTAGAAAACGGTGCTAACTCGTCATTCGTTAATGCGATTGTTGATACCACTAAGCCTGTTGAATCACTATTACCTGACCCTGTAGAAACACTGCAAGGTTTACGTAACAAGTACAACACGCAAATCAAGATGCCAATTGATTTATACGGTGAAGAACGTGCTAACTCAAAAGGTATGGACTTAACTGATATCAACGTCATCACACCATTTAAAGAAAACCTTGATACCTGGTTTGATGAGCACCGCATTGAATTAAGCGATGTGCCAGAAGGCTCTCTTCCTGTGAAGAACCCTGCAAATCACAAAGAGATTATTGGTCATGTGAAGCTGCAATCTTCTGACGAAATGACAGCTCTTTTAGAAAATGCAGAAAAAGCATTTGAGTCATGGTCACAAACGCCTGTAAAAGAGCGCGCAAACTTATTACGTCGTGTTGCTGACATCTTAGAACGTCACCATGATGAGCTTGTTGCTATCTGTATTAAAGAAGCTGGTAAAATTACCCAAGATGGTATCGATGAAGTTCGTGAAGCAGTGGATTTCTGCCGCTACTACGCGGCACGCGCTGAAGAACTTTCTGAAGATGAGCGCTTTGAAGCACGTGGGGTGATCTTATGTATCAGCCCATGGAACTTCCCACTTGCAATCTTCTTAGGTCAAGTAGCTGCAGCAATCGTGACTGGTAACACAGTTATTGCTAAACCTGCTGAGCAAACAAGCTTAATCGCACTTCGTACCATTGAACTGATGCTATCTGTAGGTTTACCAGAGCACGTTGTACAACCTGTTATTGCTCGTGGTAGCGAAGTAGGTAAAACTATCGTTCCTGATGAGCGCATTCAAGCTGTTATGTTCACAGGTTCTACAGAAACAGGTACTGTTATTTCGCAAACACTTGCTGCGCGTAATGATATTCAAGTACCGCTTATCGCTGAAACAGGCGGTCAAAACTGTATGATCGTTGACTCAACCGCTCTACCAGAGCAAGTTGTTGACGATGTGATCAGTTCAGGTTTCCAAAGTGCTGGTCAACGCTGTTCTGCACTGCGTGTATTATTCTTACAAGAAGACGTTGCTGATGGCATCATTGAGATGATCAAAGGTGCTTTAAAAGAGCTTCACGTTGGCGACCCGTCATTGCTTTCAACGGATATCGGTCCTGTTATCGACGAAAAAGCACTGAAAAATTTAAATGACCATGTTGAATACTTAAAAGGTAATGCAACACTTCACTATGAGTGTGCTATTCCTGATAACAATGAAAATGGTGCTTACTTCTTTGCGCCTCGTTTATACGAAATCAAAGATTTATCTGTACTTAAGCGCGAAGTATTTGGCCCATGTGTACATATCATCCGCTTTAAAGGCACAGAGCTTGATAACGTGATTGACCAAATCAATGGCACAGGCTTTGGCTTAACAATGGGTGTGCATTCGCGTATCGAAGAGCGCTGTGAATACCTAGCGAAAATGTCACGTGCAGGTAACGTTTACATCAACCGTAATATGATCGGTGCGATTGTTGGCGTACAACCTTTCGGTGGCCGTGGTTTATCTGGTACTGGTCCTAAAGCGGGTGGCCCTAACTACCTACAACGTCTAGTGAAAGAAAAAGCATCACCAGATAACGTACAAATGACTAACCTAACACCTGATGAGCTAGATACTCACCACTATTCAGGTGCAGCTGAGCAGGTTGCTACGCTAATGGATAACTCATTACGCGACGAGAAAATCTGGCGTGCGACACCACTGAACGACCGAGTTTCTGCTGTGCGTCAATTACTTGCAAAAGTAGCGACTGTAGAAATTATCGACGAACTTGCCGATGATTTAGCATTAACGCTAGCTGATGCTCGTGCGCAACTTAACCGTCTTGAAAAACACATGCGTAAGCACACTGTGTTGCCTGGACCAACGGGTGAGTCAAATACACTACACCTAGAGCCTCGTGGTTGTGTAGTTTGTTATGCAGATAAGAGTACGTCATTTAACTTCTGGGCAATTTCGATTATCACAGCACTTGCTGCTGGTAACACAGTAATCACGGTTGCTTCTGAGTTATTCTTTGACGAAGCAGTTGCATTCAGAGACAAGTTTATCTCAACAGGTATCGCTGAAGGTGTATTCCAAGTAGCTAAACCTAATCAGTTACAAGCTATCTTGGCGCACCCTCACCTTGCAGGTGCGGTTGTTGCAGCTCGTTCATCACGCTTAGGCTACTTTAGCCAGCAGCTAGCACAACGTAAAGGTGCAATCCTGCCAGTGATCAGCTCTGAGTACTATGACACGCTAATCAAGCGCTTACTCACTGAGAAAACAATCAGTGTTGATACAACCGCTTCAGGTGGTAACACATCACTAATGACCTTAGTTGAAGACGACGAGTAATCGTATAAGTTAAAGGAAATTAAACTTTTCTGAGCTACTTAAAAGCCCTCGCATTTGCGGGGGCTTTTGATTTTTACAGATACCTTTTTACTATTCTTGTTTACCGAGCTACAAATTTTCTGCTAGTTTTATAGTAATGTATTCGACTAGAAGTAAAGGCTTTGAAAACACTCCCTATCAATCAACTTAAGCCCGGCATGTTTGTCCAAAGTGTGACAAAACAAAAAGGCAAGATCCGTATAAAAAACCAAGGTTGGGTAAAAACACAGGGAAGCATAGACAAGCTGATCAAGGCTGGCATATTAGAAATAGCGATAGACCCAGACAAAACACTGACCTTAGACAGTGAGAATAAAGTGGTTGAGCAGCAACATAATCCGCAACCTGTTGGCGAGACTAGCGCTTTTGACCCTTGGCACACTACTCACAGTGTGTCTGCAGAAATGGGCAAAGCAAACAGCTTATATAACGAAGCAAGATCATTGCAAAGCAAAGCCTTTGACGATATCCGCGATGGCAACAAAATTGATATTGCCCCTTTTAAAGAACTCGCAAGTGGCTTTATTGATTCAGTTTTTCGTAATCAAGATGCGCTTGCCTGTATCACTCGAATGCGTGAAAAAGATGCTTACCTACTTGAGCATTCTATCAATGTATCAATTTTGATGAGTATTTTTGCTAAACACTTAGGTATTGAAAAAGCCGTTATTGAAGAGCTTGCAACTGGTGCTTTACTCCACGATATTGGAAAAATAAATATTCCCGATGAAATACTCAATAAGCCTGGTAAGTTAACCGACGAAGAGTACCAAGCTATTCAAGATCATGCTCGTTTTAGTAAAGAAATTTTAGAGCAAGCAGGCTTGAGTGGGATTGCAGTTGATATAGCAGGCTTCCATCACGAGCGCTTAGACGGCAGTGGCTACCCATTTGGTAAAAGTGGTGAAGAAATCAGCTTGTACGTACGTATGGCTTCAATTGTTGATGTGTATGATGCATTAACCGCAGAGCGGGTCTATAAAGCAGGCATGGAACCAATTAAAGCGTTTAAGATACTTAAAGATGGCTGCCCAGATAGCTTTGATGGAGACCTGGTCACTAAGTTTATTCAGTGCATCGGTGTTCACCCAGTCGGCACCTTAGTTAAACTTGAAAGCCAAAAATTAGGTTTGGTCACACACAGTAACCCTACAAGTCCTTTAAAACCTCAAGTGAAAGTGTTTTATAACGCTAAACATGCACGCTATACCGAAGTGCAAGATATTGATTTGGCTAACAGCCGTTGTCACGATAGCTTAGAATCAGCAGTCAGGCCGAGAGACTTTAACATCGACCTGATCCGCTTTTTTAAAAGTGCTATTCTACCTTAGCCCTTAAACTAAAGACTGGCTACTCAGGCCAGTCTTGTAATGCTTTTAAAGTAAACTCATACCCATCGTAGCTTAATAAGCTCTGCTCTGGAGTGATTTCAATGACTGATAACACACCTATGTTATCGCCTTCGTATAACTCACGACCATTTAACTTTATCCAACGCTTCGATGTTTCTGAAGCATAAATATGCGCTTGGTATTTAATGGTAGGAATGAGACTTTGTAATGCATCAGGCAAGAGCTCAATTGGCTCTGCATAAGACGTATTTTTAGTGCTACGGGTAATATCAACACTATGTTTGTTATCAACATCTTCAACCGCTTTAGCAAAAGCATCTTTCAATGTATCTGGTACATCTTTGAGCTCATCATTTGTTGATGATTGAGAAGCTGGTTGAGTTGGCTGACCATTAAGTGGCTTGCCTAGCACCTTGTATTTACTTAAATCAATGCCATTACTGCTCATTTGCTGCGGGTTGATTTGTTGCATTGGCTGCGAAAACTGTGGCTGTGATTGATACACTGGCTGATTTTGATACACAGCTTGTTGCTGGTACTGAGGTTGTACTTGATAACCTTGATTTGCATACATAGGGGCTGAATTTACCGGAACTTGTACCCACTGATATTGCTGACCTTGCACTGGCACCTGCTGCATCATTTGTTGCGGTACAGATTGTTGCACTTGCCCTTGTTGCATCGTTGTTACTTGGGCTGGGTTATTGGTCGCTTGCGGGTTTTGGCTTTGCGCTACTTGCTGTTGCTTAGCGGGTTGCTGTGTTTCAGGACTTGCCTGAGCCTCAGTGGCAACGCTTTCTGTGGTTTCATTGCTGTTATTAACAAGCTTTGGCTGCTCAGCAGCAGGTTTAGTTTGTTGTAACCATTTACCAATCGAAAATCCTGCCATAAGCGTCAATATTGCCGCCAGTAATAGCCCAAATGAAAAAGCTAAGCGTCGATACCGTGTTAATTCTTGCTGTTGTTTGAGCGCAAGTGCGGCTTGGTCATGATCAACGGCAGTTTGTGCGTGCTGATCAGATTGTTTAATTGCATCTAGTAATAATGACATAAATGAACACTCGTTATATTAGGTAGGATAAACCAATACCCATTCCTAATACGGCTAAAAATGAAACTGGGTAAAGCCAAACATAACTCGGCTCTTTATTTGCTACAGCAACAGGAGTGCTGGTTGGCGGCAGTGCTTCTGCGGCTGAGCGCATCACAAGCTCGCTGTCGATACTCAATTTTTGCTGTGAAAAAGCTCCCACTAAACAGCGCTCACATAATAAATTGATCAATCTTGGTACGCCTTGAGTAACCTGATAAATCGCTTTTAACGCATCCCCTGAGAACAATGCTTGCTCTGTGCCCGCTTTAAATAAACGGTGCTTAACATAGGCAAACACTTGTCCTTCAGTGAGTGGTAATAAGTGATAACGCGCAGTAATACGCTGGGCAAGTTGTCTTAATTCAGTGCGTTTTAGTAGTTCTTGAAGCTCAGGTTGCCCTACTAATACAATTTGCAGCAGCTTTTTATGATCTGTTTCGATATTGGTTAACAAGCGCAGCTGCTCTAGCACATCAGGTGCGAGTAATTGTGCTTCATCAATAATTAAGATGGTGTGACCGCCCGCTTGATTGTTTGCCTCAAGGTGCTTTTTAATCACATCAGTTAGGGTCTTCAAAGTCGCATTAGTACCGTCGTACTCAATCTTTAATTCATCACAAATACTGGCAAGCAGTTCAAGCTGTGACAAAGCCGGATTATGAATTTGTGCCACTTGGGTGTTTTCAGGTAACTGCTCTTGCAGACTTCTTGTTAGTGTTGTTTTACCTGTACCCACTTCGCCTGTTAACAAAACGAAGCCACCCGCTTCACCTAATCCATAGGTAAGGTGCGCTAACGCCTCTTTATGGCGCTCACTAAGAAATAAATACTCAGGATTTGGGGCAATCGAAAAGGGTTTTTCTGACAAGCCAAAATAGCTTAAATACACCGTGTTATTCCTTGCGTTTAAAATCACGGTCTATAATGGCAAAAAACATCGCTACTTAAAACCTTGTTTACATTTTATTGGCTAAATAACGTAAAATAGCGAAAAGGCAAAATTATAGGTGTTTTATGCAGGTTTATTTAGTCGGTGGCGCAGTCAGAGACGCCCTACTTGGTCGTGACGTTAAAGAGCGCGACTATGTGGTGGTTGGTGCAACGCCTGAGCAACTGATCAGCCAAGGCTATCAACAAGTTGGTAAAGATTTTCCGGTATTTTTACACCCACAAAGTAAAGAAGAATATGCGCTAGCGCGCACCGAGCGAAAACAGGGCCAAGGTTACACCGGCTTCATTTGTGATTTCACGCCAGATGTCACATTAGAGCAAGACTTAATTCGTCGAGATCTCACCGTAAATGCCATTGCTCAAGCTCAAGATGGCAGCTTAGTTGACCCTTTTTCTGGCCAACAAGACCTTGAGAATCGTGTGTTACGTCATGTCTCCGATGCCTTTAGTGAAGACCCTCTACGCATATTACGCGTAGCCCGTTTTGCTGCTCGTTACCATTACCTCGGCTTTACTATTGCGCCAGAAACCAAGGCGCTTTTAATTGATATGGTCAAAGCCAAAGAGCTAAACACACTAACAGCTGAACGCGTTTGGTTAGAATGCGAAAAATCTCTAAGTGATGGCGCATTTTGCGAGTTTTTAAATGTACTTGCCAGCATTGGCGGCCTGCATGTAATTAGCTCTGAGCTTAAAAGTAAATGGTGTGATGAGCTTTACCATACTTTACAATCTCGCTTTGCCTATGCGAATAAACTGCAAGTTAGTGACACTGCGTTATTATTTAGCCAAGTTACCTTAGCGCTTTCAAGCGACGAGATAAAAGCGATGGCTAGCAAGATACGCATACCTAATGAAGTGCGCGATTTAGCGCTATTTAGCCAAACACATCAAACAACGTTAAGTGCAGAAAAACCATCTAGCGAGGCCGTTTTTGCTTGCTTTAACCAACTTGATTTATGGCGTCGTCCTGAACGTTTTGAGCAAGTATTAAAGGTGTTAGAGATAAGCCAGCAACAGCCAGTAGCCAGCTATGACTCTTTAGTAAATGCAGCCACGCAAGCACGAGCTGTCAACCCGCAACAGTTTATTGCACAAGGTATTAAAGGCGCAGAAATAAAAACCGCGCTTGAGCAAGCGCGGTTAGAGATTATTAAAGGCTACTTTTCGTAGCGCACTAAACGCAAATAAACATCGGACGTTTTTGCGTGAAGGCTGTTGATGCCTTTATCAAATTGATACACCCAAGCTAGATCAGTGCGACTGATCCCTGAAGTGCTACTCCAGTAGTTTTGCAGCTTAGTCGATAAAAATGCGTTTTCGTTAATACTAGGCTGCACACAACTATGCTCTAAAATACTTGCTAATTCTTTAACATTTGGCACATGCCAATCACTGTAATCAGCAAAGGTTGCATTTTCAGCCCCGCGTAAAGCTTCGCCCCATGTAAGCTGCTGGCTCGTGCCCTCGCAAGTATCCGTGTCACTATCATAACTTTGACCAAACGTACAACGTTGCCACATAAGACCCGTTTCGCTATCACTCACAGTGCCATCTTCGTTAATTACAAAACGGCTGTCAGGGGTCGTCTCATTGACGGCACTGTAACATACTTGCGCAGCAGCAAAACCCGATTGCAGAGCAATACCGGTAATTACTGTGATTAAAGGTAACTTTCGCATATTACTCTCCCGGCGTTCTAACTAAGCGCACAAAGGCGGTATTACTTTTTGGATATGCTAAGTCATTAGCACTACTCATATCGATAATATAAGCTTGCGATAAACTCGTACCATCTGCCGCTGTTTGTGAAGTCCAATAAGGCATGAATGAGCTACTATCACTGCTTAGCTGAGTATCACTTGGTTGATTAGGGAAGAAATCACTATTAAGCAATGTAGGCTCACCTTGCTTGGCATAATCTAATAACCCTAATAATTCGGTGTAAGTTGGCACACGCCAATTTGTACCACCGCAAAAATCGCTGCTGTTCACATCATTAATGTAAGTTTGCAGGCCACAGTCACTGGTGCTTGGGCAAGTAGAGCCGGCAGCCCCTTGCACACTACCCGTTTGCACACCACTTGAACCATTTAAATACCAGCTATAATGGTTTGTTGCTGCACGATCAGCTGTCGACGGTGGTAATGTTGAACTGGCTTCTTTTACTTCCCAAATAAGGCCCGTCACATTATCTCGAACACAACTAAAGCTGGTAGCATCATCAGGGAGTTCGTCGGCAAATTCATTCATTTTAGTAAAATCAAACGCTAAGTCGCCCTGACCTACTTTATCTAGTTGGTTTGCGACACTATCACGACCTACATCGGCGTCTTGGCTTGGGAAGTCTTCGCTGTCACAATTAATTTTTTGTGAGTTGTTATAGCAATCACTCATGCCTGTATCGTTAATTAAACCAAGTGGTTTTGGGCTAATATCAATTATCACAGTATCTGTGTCGCTTCGCGATTTACTGTCAGTCACGGTAACTTCAAAACTCAGCTCTGAATCGGTATCAACATCTGGGGCTACAAACGTCGTGATACACTGGTTCTGGTTTGCCAAGGTCACAGTTTCGCCTGTTAATTGCTCCCAAAAACATGACTTTGTTGCCGTCACAATTTCACTATTGCTGGCATCAAGGGTTACGGTATCAAACTCAATAACCTGCTGATCTTCACCTGCATCCGCAATAATTACCTCAACGGTTTTGTTTAAGGTAAACGATGCTTCAGTGCTTGCTGAGCCACCTTCATCATCCGTTACAGTTAAACGCCATGTCATCGCTGTATTTGATTCAAGTAGTGGGTGAGTAAAGCTAATGGTTTGATTGTTGTAACTGTCAGCCGTTAAATCTGGGCCATCAAGTTGAGTCCACAAGTAACTGTCAACTGAGCCATTTTCATCAATATCAGCAGACTCCTCGCCACTTAATGTGATCACATCATTATATTGTGATGGCAATTCTTCTGGAGCTGTTTGCGTGATCACTGCAACAGGCAGTTGATTATTTGATGTAATAAAAATACTGACCTGATCGGAAACAAGTTGCCCATCGGTTTGATAATTCACTTTTAAAACAAGTTCAGAGTCGAGTTTAATATCAGGCGCGGTAATGGTTTGTTCTGCGCCCTCTGCAGGAAAACCTTCTAGTGCGGGGCCACTGACTCGCTCCCAAGTAAAGGTGCCATCAGCTGGGGAGCCTTGGGCAGAGACAGTAAATTCACTTTTTTCAATAATTTGCTGATCTGAGCCTGCATTAACTGTTGCTGCGACTGGGTTCGAATCACTCGAACCACCACCGCCGCCACAGGCTGTTAATGTCGTTAATGCAACTAGGGTAAGAGGCACTAATCTCATGTTTACCACCTTAAAATGCAAAGTCGGTCATGGCCGACTGCCAAATAAGCTAATAACAAGCAATTAAAGTGCCAGACTAGGAATTATAAATAACTATCTTGGTGAATACGTACGAAGAGCTTAGTGCCTATTTTACTGTAATCAACTTTGTACTCTCTGCCATCAAGGGCTTGAATAAACAACAAACGTTTTTCTTCTGCAAATACATCTGGGCTTGATACATACACCATCTCTAAGTAGCGTTCTTTGGCTTCACGACGGTTTTTTGGCAGATCTTCTTTAAACGGCTCTAAACCGTTTTGAGTAACTTTAATTCGTGGATGGTTCTCACCATTCACAACCACTAAGTCGAGTTTTTTATCTTTATGTATAATTGTGTTTCGACCGCTTTTAATAAAAGAACGTTCTTGACTCATAGCCTTTTCCTACTACTTACTGCCACCTATAGCTTACTTTTTCAGTAAGCGAGTCTCTATAAACTCACTAGGATTCAGTTTCCAACGATTCAAATCAGCACTAAATTGCCAAATATCAACATCAAGTACATTGGCAGGCAATAATAAATCGTATCCTGTCAACTGCCTTAAATGCTGCGTACGATTGGCAAACATGGCAATCAATCCTTTGTAAAGCTGACCACTTGGGGCAGTGTAGTCCGTCTCTTCTATTAACCATTTTGATGGGCAATCACCATTTTTGCAATGTTTTTGAATAACTTGCATAAATAGATGACGCTGCTCTATTAGTAATCGTCCGGCAATTCTTGGGTGAATCTGTGTTAAAAATTCATCTATGTTATTGAGTTTAATACCAACTGCATTTAACTCAAGGTATTCTAAGCCCTGTTCCACTTTTGGTATACCACTATGATGAAAATTAGCATGATTTAGCTGCCAATTCCCAACTTTGTGATGATAAATAAGTAAATTCTGAGTAAATGTTAGGCTAAAGTATGGTTCTTGAGTTTTTAAAAAGCCAACAAAAATTGCCGCTATGCAGGTTGTGGCTATAAAAATCTCAACAATGCTAATTTCACCGGGCCTCAATAGGTTAACTAGCATAATAATGATTAACCCAATACCACCAACAATTAAAAACTCACTGCCATGGCGGGATGCTTGTGCGCGCACTCTAAGTGCAGGAGGTTTCTTATCCATAAACAGAAAAGTAAAAAATAAACATCACAATTGTGACCAAAACTATCTTTCTAAGCGTTAAACAATAATTACATTTTGGCTCTTTACCCATACTAAAACCTCTCTTTTAGTCACAATAAAGGAACAAACTAGCCGAACTTTTAACTTTTACGCCAAATGCACAAATTTATGAGATACCTGACATACGGGGCACGTACTAATTTTGTACACTACACTCAACTAATTTTCTGGTAACACGATGATGTATTCTACACAATCTGGTAAAGCACTTTTTCCTTTTATTATTACCCTTTTACTAGGGTTATGTATTTATTTGTATTTACCTTCAAGCCAAGGTGAGCAAAGCAACTTTGGCGACCGTGCAACTCAAGTGACAGCGCACACTGTTACAGCCGAAGAAAATGCTGTGCTAATAGAAGCAATTGGTAGTGCTCGTGCTAACCAAGCTATTTATATTCGCAGTGCACAAAGCGATTATGTTACCGATATCTTTTTCAATGATGGCGACTTAGTAAGTAAAGGTCAAAAACTGGTTCAATTGCAATCTCAAGAAGAAGAGTTAGCAGTGAAAGAGCTAAGCATTAATTTACGTGAAGAACGCCGTCAACTTGAACGCCTTACTGAGCTATCTCGCTCACAGGCTACGGCTAAATCGTTACTAGAAGAGCAGCTATCACGCGTAGACGCAACCGAAGCACAACTTGAAAGCGCTAAAACAAAACTTGCCGAAATGACGATTAAAGCACCCTTTTCTGGCTTACTTGGTAAGCGTGAAATTTCAATTGGTACTTATGTTAGCAATACTACAAACATCACCACCCTTGATGATATCAGCATCATTAAAGTCGACTTTAAAGTACCTGAAAAATACCTAGCGCAGTTACAGCTAGGAATGAAAGTGATGACACAAAACGATGCTTACCCAGATAAAACCTTTAACGGTAAAGTGACGCATATTAGCTCGCGTATCGATTCAGTCACTCGTAGCGTTGAAGTGACTGCAAGCTTTATCAATGAAAAAGGCCTTTTACGCCCAGGTATGCTGTTAAACACCGCACTAGAGTTAAGCTCAAACCAAGCGCTAATGGTGCCAGAAAAAGCCGTCATTCCTCAGCAAGACAAACACTACGTGTTCCAAATTGAAGATGGCGTTGCTAACAAAGTCGAAGTACATGTGGCGGGTCGTCACAATGGCTGGGTAGCTATTGATAAAGGCCTTGAAAATGGTCAGCAAGTAGTGACTGAAGGCATCATTAAGATCCGTACTGGCAGCAAAGTAAGTATCAAGGGCTAAACATGAAAATTACTGATACTAGCGTTAAACGCCCGGTCTTTGCGATCGTAATAAACCTGTTGTTACTTACCTTTGGTTTGGTGGCATTTTCTATGCTACCACTTCGCGAATACCCAGATATTGAAACACCGATTGTCAGCGTTAGCACTGATTACACAGGTGCCAGCGCAGAGATTATTGAAACGAAAATCACCCAAGTACTCGAAAACCGCATTTCGGGTATCGAAGGCATTAAAAGTATTAACTCATCAAGCCGAAATGGTCGCTCAAATATCACCATTGAGTTTAATATCAGCCGCGATATCGATGCCGCATCAAACGATGTACGCGAACGTGTAGCCCGTGCCCTTGATAGCTTACCTGAGCAAGTTCGCCCACCAGAGGTCTCTAAGTCAAATAGTGATGAAAGCCCAATTGCCTGGTTTGTACTAAACAGTACCACTATGGATTCATTGCAGTTATCTGATTATGCACAGCGCTTTATTGTTGACCGATTAGCCGTTGTTGATGGTGTCTCTAACGTACGCGTTGGTGGCGAGCGTAAATACGCAATGAAAATCTGGTTAAACCGTAAAGCGATGGCAGCACGCGGTATTACCAGTAGCGATATTGAAAACACCTTACGCACTGAAAACGTTGAATTACCTGCCGGTGAAATCGAATCTATCGACCGTGATTTTACAGTACGTACCGCGCGTAGTTATAAAGATCAGCGAGACTTTCGAAACCTAGTAATCAAACGTGGCGATGATGGCTATTTAGTACGTTTAGGTGAAGTGGCTGATGTTCACTTAGAAGCTGCTGACGACGAAAGCTTATTCCGTGGCAATGGCCGTAATATGATTGGTTTGGGTATTGTAAAACAAGCCAAAGCCAATACCCTAACGGTGGTTGATAATGCCCGCGCAGAGCTTGAAAAAATTAAGCGTAACCTGCCAGAAGGCACCACCATTCAAGACAGCTATGACTCATCAATTTTCATCAAAGAGTCTATTGATGAAGTGTATAGAACCCTTGGGATTTCAATGGCGCTAGTTGTCTTGGTTATTTACCTATTTTTAGGCAATATCCGCGCAACCCTAGTACCTGCTGTAACCGTACCAGTGGCGTTAGTAGGCAGCTTTATGTTCTTGCTCGCTATGGGTTACTCAATCAACTTGTTAACTCTTCTGGCACTCGTGCTTGCTATCGGTTTAGTGGTAGATGATGCGATTGTAATGCTTGAGAATATTCACCGCCGTATAGAACTGGGTGAACCACCACTGCTTGCTGCGTTTCGTGGTGCCCGTGAAGTTGGCTTTGCAATTATTGCCACTACCCTCGTATTGATTGCGGTGTTCGTACCGCTGGTGTTTATGGATGGCCGTATTGGTGCCCTATTCACAGAATTTGCGATGGCAGTAAGTGCCGCGGTGTTCTTTTCTAGTATTACGGCATTAACCCTTTCTCCGGCGCTTTGTTCTAAAGTATTAAAAGCTTCAGAAAAAGAAAGCAAGTTTAGCCAGTGGATGGATAGAACCTTTAACAAAATCGAAAATGCCTATCGTAACTCTCTGGCTTCAAATATGGGCCGTAAGTGGAGCTTACTACTGACTATGATTTTGGCTGGTGTTGCCAGCTTTATGCTGTTTCAGAAAGTGCCTTCAGAGCTTACGCCAAAAGAAGACCGCGGTACTTTCTTTATCATGATGAGTGGCCCTGAGGGCGCGAGTTATGAAAATAACGCTGCAAACATGGCAAAAATTGAAGAACGTTTAATGCCTTACTCTGAGTCTGGTGAATTGAGCCGAGTGCTTGTTCGTGTACCTGGATGGGGCGGCCAAGGTGGTGTTGCTATCATTGGTATGGCCGACTGGGATAAGCGTAAGCGCTCTACATGGGAAGTAATGGATGAAATCAGCGGTAAAATGACTGAAGTGACCGATGTTCGTGCGTTTGCCATTATGCGCCGTGGTATTGGTGGCGGTGGTTCATCTCGCCCGATTGAATTTGTACTGCAAGGTAACGATTACGACCAGCTAGCCGATTGGCGAGACCGTATTATTAAGCGTGCTGAGAAAAACCCAGGCTTGGTAAGAATCGATCATGATTACAAAGAAACATTCCCGCAGTTTTTAATCAACATTGATAAAAACAAAGCCGCTGATTTAGGGGTTTCTGTATCGGATGTGGGCCGCACACTCGAAACCATGTTAGGCCAACGCCGCGTAACAACATTTATCGATCGTGGTGAAGAATACGATGTGATTTTAAAAGGCACCAAAGAAGACTTTGCTAATCCGACTGATATCTCAAATATCTATTTAAAATCACGCAGTGGTGAATTAGTGCCGCTAGATAGCTTAATTAGCTTAAAAGAAGAAGCCACTGCATCGCGTTTAAACCGTTATAACCGTATGCGCGCAATTACGTTAAGTGCGAACTTAGCAGATGGTTATACCCTAGAAGAAGCGCTTAACTTCTTAAATCAAGTGGCAGCAGAAGAAAACGACATCGACGGTGCAATTGACTACAAGGGTGAATCGCAGCTGTTCTATGAAGGCGCATCTGCAATGACCTATGTATTCATACTAGCACTGACAGTCACCTTCTTAGTACTTGCAGCCCAGTTTGAAAGCTTTATTCACCCATTTGTGATCATGCTTACTGTGCCACTTGGTTTAGTGGGTGCGTTATTTGGCTTGTGGTACACCGGACTTACTCTAAATATTTACAGCCAAATTGGTATCGTAATGCTGATAGGTTTAAGTGCGAAAAACGGTATCTTGATTGTTGAGTTTGCAAACCAGCTGCGCGATAAAGGCGTTGAGTTTAACGAAGCGATTAGCCAAGCTGCGACACAACGTTTACGCCCAATTATTATGACCTCACTAACCACAGTGATGAGCTCGGTACCGCTAGTTCTTGCAAGTGGCCCAGGTGCAGAAAGTCGCATGGTAATTGGTGTGGTGGTATTTACAGGTGTTATTGTTGCAACCTTACTGACCTTATTCGTAGTACCTGCAGCATACAGCGCACTTGCTCGAAATACCCAGTCGCCTGAGTACTTGCAGAGCAAGTTAGAACAACAAGCAAAAGACAAGCCGTTAGAAGAAATTTAAACGAGCTTAAGCTTTAACAAAACGCCGTCTTTACGGCGTTTTGTTTTTTCGGCTATAGTCAGCAAAACGGTAAGGGAGTGAAATATGGATAACAACATACAAATCGCTACTTTTGGCGGCGGCTGCTTTTGGTGTATTGATGCTGCATTTAGACGTGTAAAAGGCGTGCTTAATGTCAGCTCTGGCTATGCCGGCGGTGAGATTGAAAACCCAAGTTATCAGCAAATTTGTACTGGCTTAACGGGTCACGCTGAAGTGGTTCAGCTCGATTTTGACAGCAGTATTGTAAGCTATAACACCCTACTTGAAATGTTCTTCACTTTACACGATGCCACACAGTTAAACCGCCAAGGTAATGATGTCGGCACCCAGTATCGAAGTGTTATTTACTATCATGATGAAAAGCAAAAAGCAGAATCTCAAGCCATGATTGATGCCTTACAAAAGCAAATTCGTGAGCCGATTGTCACCGAGCTTAGCCCGCTTACAAACTTTTACCCTGCAGAGCAGTACCATCAAGACTATTACAATGAAAACCCAAATCAAGGTTATTGCAGTATTCTGATTGCCCCTAAGCTTGCTAAGTTCGAACAGTATTACGCAGATAAACTAAAATGAAAAAAGCCCGCTAAGTAGGTAGCGAGCTTTTAGACGCAGAACTAATAATAACGCTGAGCTTGTTTTAACTTAAGACTAATGACATCAACGGGCAAATTAATGTCAATTACTAGCTATAAGTAAACAACTCAGCTGACTTTAAGAGTTATTAGAACTGATAGCGGGCACCTACAAACAGGCGACGCTCGGCCGTGTTGTAGTAATAAAATTCGTCGTTGATGTAATCACCATCTAGGTCTGTACCATAGGCGTCAACGGCGTTGTACTCTTTATCGAATAGGTTTTCTACACGTAGTGACACAGTTAAGTTGTCAGTTGCTTCGTAGTGACCTACTAAATTCCATAACGTATACGAAGGTAAGTGCGTTAACTTGCCATCACGGTCACCACGGTATTGCATATCGATACCGGCATCAAAATCCCCCCATGCTTTGTTTAATGACCAATTCACACTGTGATTTGACACATAGGTTAGTGACTGACCTGTCTCAGTATCTTCCGCTGAAAGATAGGTAAAGTTAAAGCTGTGATCAAAGCCAAACACTTGGTTTTTAAAGCTAAACTCAACACCTTCGTGGCGAGCTTCGTTTATATTGGTTGGGATCCACTGCCCTGATGCATTTGGTGCCCAAGCGATTTTGTTGTCGATTTCGCTGCGGAAAATCGCAATATCTAAGCTGATATCATTCACATTGAGTGATAAACCAAGCTCTTGGTTATCTGATGTTTCAGGATTTAACTCTGGGTTACCTGAGCCAGGGTAATATAGGTCATTAAATGTTGGAGATTTAAAACCCGTACTTTGACTTACGCGGAATGTCGCGATGTCATTTAAGTGATAACCAACAGCTGCGGTGTAAGTTGTTTCATCACCAAACTGCTGATCATCATCTTGGCGAACGGTTAGGTTTGCCAGCACGTGTTCGTCGTCATAATAAGCGCCAACAAACGCAGCGAATACTTCACGGCTATCTTTTAAGTAAGTACCTGAGTTAGTGTTCACTTCATCTTTATACCAATTCAAACCGCCACTAAGAGTCAGCGCTTGATTGAAAAAGTATTGGCCATTGTAATCGATTTGTTCACGCTCAGTTTCAAACTTATCAACCACCGTTGCGCCCGTGTAATCAATGCGTGAGTCATCTGAACTGTCACTTGATATAGCAATATCAATGGCATGGCTGTGTTTTTCGAAAGCCTTTTTCCAACCTAATGAAGCTTGGTAATTTTCGAACTCGCCTTTTTCTACAGTGCTCTCTGCAGGGCTATAAGCGCTGTCGTATTTTGCTTCGCCTTCTGAGTATTGTGCTTGTGCTAAAAACTCACCTAACTGCTCATTTTGATAACCTAGATTAAAGCCAAGGTTTTTGTTCTCGTAGCCGTCTTCATCTGGCGCTAAGCCTTGTAGGACATCAAACCCATCTGTTTTTTCATAACCGGCATTAACGGCAATATCAACACCCGCAAACTGACCACCTGTCGCTACTTGGTACTCTTGGTAAGAGTCTGAGCCAAAAGTAACATCTAAGGTCGTATTTTGTGCTTTACGCGTAATGATATTAATCACACCAGCTAGCGCATCAGAACCATATACAGCAGCACGTGAGCCTTTAATTACTTCAACACGCTCAATACTGTTTAAAGGAATATTGCTAATACTTTTGTAGCCAAGTGTTGCAGAGCCGGTGCGTACACCATCAATTAAAATTAGCGTATGACGAGAACTTGCACCACGTAATGACACACCTGAGCTTTGCCCAAAACCACCATTGGCATTAATTTGAAAGCCTGCCTGAGTGGCCAGTAAGCTTGGTAAGTCACGAACATAGCTTGCTTCAATATCAGCACGGTCTATAACAGTAACGCTGGCTAATACATCATTAATTGATTGTTCGAATTTATTGGCAGTAACTGTGATGTGCTCGATCGATTGCTCGTCAGCAGATACAGAAAAAGACAACGCAGCAGCAACCGCTACGCCTAACGCAGATTTATTTAGCATGATATCCCCTAGCCTGTGCCCACCGCACACGCGAATAGTAAGTTACTTCAAGGCCGGTCTCCGGACTCTGTAAATGCATGGCATATACATTACCGTTGCGGGGGCAGTGTTGGCATTGTTTTCTCCCTGAAAACGCACCGACTTCCCGATTATCTTGCGACTATTTCACCCTTTGAAATAAAACGTATCTGAAGATACAGCAAGCACCTCGAAAATAGGCCGTTATTGTGATGATTTTGGGGAAGAAAGTCAATGGACGGCTATACTGCCAAAATGAAATTTTAAGCTTTAAGCTGTAAGCCGAAAGTAAAAAAGCCAATCAGCATGGCTGATTGGCTTTTTAAAACAATGATTACCAGAAATACTCATGAGGTTTCGAGTTTCCTAACGGAAAAACAATTCCTTCTGGGTCAGCACCATTCAGCACAAGCTTACAAAGAGCTTTATTTAAACGTCTTCTTGGCTTGGTCATCGTCATTTTCACCCACCAACTTGGTGTTTGTTGGTAAAAATAAGTACTGTGTGGGCCTGTGTATTTTCTGTTTATTTTACCGTGTTTATTACGATCTATTGCTTTGTTTTTTACTGACATAAATATCCTCTAGCTGAAAATAGCTAGAAGATATCTTTTTCTCTGTAACCTAATATTTGTCTCAAAATACGCTCCTTGTAAAGTTCAGAAACTTGTAGGCTTATAGCTTAAAACTTACAGCTTAAAGCTAAAAACATAGAGTATTAATCGCGGAAGTTTTTGAACTGGAATGGTTGACCTAAATCAGCAGTACGAACAACTTGCATTGCTTCTTGTAAATCATCACGCTTTTTACCAGTTACACGTAATTCTTCACCTTGAATGGCAGCTTGTACTTTGATCTTTGAATCTTTGATTAGCTTAACGATTTTCTTCGCTACGTCTTTTTCGATACCTTGCTTAAGAGCAACGTCACGCATTACGTATTTACCGCTACGCGACTCATCTTTAAGCTCAAGGCTAGATACATCTAAGCCACGCTTTGAAATTTTCGCAGCAAGAATGTCAAAAAGTTGCATAACTTGTTGTGGTGCTTCTGCTTTTAACTTGATTACTTTGTCACTTAGTTCGATTGATGCATCAACACCACGAAAATCAAAACGCGTCTCCAGTTCACGCTTTGCATTATCTACTGCATTCTGCGCTTCGTTCATTTCTACTTCAGAAACAATATCAAATGAAGGCATGGGGTTCTCCTAACATAGTCTTTTTTAAATTCATTTATGGTTGGCAATTATAACGCTTATTTGTCGATTCTTTCTATTTTTATCCGACTTGTTCAGGTGCGATGCAAAAATTGTTTGATATACTGGCCATTCAATTTCGGCATTTTTTAGGGTTTATTGTGACAAGGCGTGTTTACCAAGTTATCTTTTTAGCCAGTATTATTGGCTTTACAATTTTATTTGCCAAAGAAATTAAAGGGGTGAGCAACCTCTTTCCACACGTTGATAAGGTAGCGCATTTTGGTATTTTCTTTGTACTGGCCATGGTGATGGATAAAGCCTTTAAATTGCCACTTATGGTGCAAATTTTACTGTTAGCCGGATATGGTGCAGCCATAGAGTTTATGCAAGATATGCTGCCTTATCGTCAAGCTTCGGTTGGGGATTTTGTCGCTGATTTTATCGGTGCAGTTAGCTACTTTATCATTAAACTTGGTTTTCATTTAGGTAGTAAGCAACGTAATGGCTAACATTTTAATTGTTGGCGACGGTGCAATTGGCCTATTGTTTAGTCATTTTTTATCAGCACAACATGACATTACATTGCTGACCCGTAAGCCAACCCTGACCACGCGTTTTTATCAAACGAGTAATGGTAAATCACACCCAATTAAAGCTCGCCTTATTCACCACAAAGAGCTAAGTCAATCGGACCCCTTTGACTTGGTGTTAATAACAGTAAAAGCATTTCAGGTGCAAACTGCCTTTGAACAAGTAAAACCTTACCTCAGTAAAACATGCCAAATCGTTCTTTCTCACAATGGCATGGGGAATGTTGATGAACTGAATGCTCAGCTTTTAAAAACGCAAGGTTTAGCTTTTTTAACAACGCGTTTAGCTGCTTTTAAAACAACGCCTTATAGTGTGAGCCATACAGGTAATGGTGAAAGCGTGTTAGGTGCATGTAATGCAGCTGCAAGCGAAAACCTCGGTGAACTTAAGCAGCAGTTTAGTTACTTACCACACTTTTCTGTGAGCGATGATATTCACTCATTGCGATGGCAAAAACTGTTAGTGAATATTGCTATTAACCCGTTAACAGCGATTCATAACGTAAAAAATGGCCAGCTACGTGCACCGCAATTTAGCACGCGCATTATTAATTTACTTAATGAAGCGTGCCTAGTCGCCAATAAACAAGGGGTTAAAGTAAAACTCAGCGAGGCGCTGGATCAAGCCTATTCTGTGATGACAGCCACCGCTGAAAACTTTTCTTCTATGCAGCAAGACATCAGCCATAATCGAGAATCTGAAATTGATGCAATTTGTGGTTATGTGTGCGAGCAAGGCGCTAAGTTAGGGGTAAAAACTCCCTATAATCAGGCCATGCTGAGCATGATAAAAATAAAAAGTTAATTAGCTGCTAGTTACTAGGGGAAAGAGTAAAAAGTTAAGCTACAAGGGGAAAGGAGAAAGAGTAAAGTTACTAGCTTCTCGTTTCTCGTAATTATTTCAGACATTAAAAAAGCGCGAACATGTCGCGCTTTTATTAGCATCCCTTACGGGCGATACACTTTTACGTTGCTAAAGCCTTCTTCGTGCAAGATCAGCGCTTGAAGCTGACTCATCACACCTTTAGCGCAGTATAAGTAATATTCTTTATCTTTTGGTAAGTCACCAAATTTAGTCGCTAAGCGGAAGAAAGGTAAATGCACAACTTCAATACCTTCAAGCTCTAGTGGGTTTGCATCTTCTTCATCAGGTGAGCGAATATCAACAACAACCGCCCCTTCAGGTAAATCAGATACAGACTCAGCTTCTTTCACTTCTTCTTTTGCTTCGGTGTCGATATCACGAATATCCATCACACGCGCATTTTCAACAACTGTATTTAGCACGTCGAAGTCAAACTTAGCTTCTTCAGCAAGAATAGTTTTGATTTTAGCTTTAACTGTTGGCTTTTTAGAAATTACGCCACAGTATTCAGGCATGCTTTCTGCCATCTCAGCCGTGCCGATTTGACGCGCAATATTGATTATATCTTGCTTGTCGTGTTGGATTAACGGGCGAATGATTAAAGTTTCTGTCACACGGTCAATCACACTCAAATTAGCCAATGTTTGGCTTGATACCTGACCAATACTTTCGCCAGTTACTAGTGCTTGTACACCTAGTTTTTCTGCAACTTGGCTACCGGCACGCATCATCATTCGCTTAAGCACAACACCCATTTGGCTGTTTTCAACGTTCTCTAAGATTTCTGCTACAACAGGTTCAAAATCAACAGTAACAAACTTCACTTTATGAGTAGAGCTGAACTGTTTCCAGATATAATAACTCGCCTGCTTAACACCGATTTCGTGCGCAGCACCACCTAAGTTAAAGAACAAGAAGTGAGTACGTGCACCTTTACGGATCATTTGATAGCTGGCAACACCAGAGTCAAAACCACCCGACATAAGCGACAATACATCTTCTTGTGTTGGCAGCGGGAAGCCCGCCATACCTAAGTGAGTTTGAGTAACAATGTATGCTTTATCATCACGTACTTCTAAGCGAACAGTCACTTCAGGGTGAGATAACTTAACGCGCGCACCTTCAACATGCTGGTTTAAACCACCACCTACGTAGCGCTCTACATCGCTCGATGTGAAATCATGCTTACCAGAACGTTTACAACGCACACAGAAGGTTTTGCCCGCAATCGTATGGCCGATTAGTTCAAGTGCTTTTTGGTAAATATCGTCGATTGAGTCGAAGTCTGTTTCTGTTACTTCAATAAACTGTACGATACCTGGAATGCGTTTTAAGCCATCGATAATATCTAAGCGAACTTGCTCAGATTCTAGCAAGCTAACAACAGAGATATTGTCCCAGTTGTTTCTTACCTGAACTTTTTCGTCAACACGACGCAAAACGATCTTAATGTTATTTTCTAATAACTTGGTAAAACGCTTACGAACAGATTTACTCTTGATCGCGATTTCAGGGTGTAATTTGACGATAAATTTAAGCATAGTTCACTCTTAGACTGTGGATTTCACACGCCCTAAGGTATAGCAACCTCAAGGGCGCGCGATTATAACAAAAATTATAGCGTCTAGGAAATAAACTGCTTTGCGGGATTATTGTTCGCTTTGCTCTGTTTCAGCAAGGGCCAAATACTTGGCTCTTAATTGGTTAACTTGCTCTAGATGTTGCTCGGTGCAATGAGCTTTTAATAGCAGTAATACTTTTAAAATACCGTTATAAATATCAGCTCTGGCAAGTTCACCACTTAAGCGGCGAGCTTTGATGTAAGGCGTCCAAAAGCTTACGGTCATTTTAAGCATATGCGCAAGCTCTGTAACATCTTCGTCTTCAATGCAAATAACACCGCCTTCACGTAATGCAAACAGTACATCTTTAACTTGCTCTAAAAGCTCAGCTTGAAACGCAATGTAGCCTTTTTTCAGCTCTTCATCACGAGATAAAATATCGCCTAAGTTGTCGTAGAAAAACTGAAAGCGCCACATGAGTTCAAACAGTGAATCTAGGTAGCCCGCCAGGTTTTCTAGCGCATCATCGTCTGGAGTCAGTGGCTTAAAGTGAGTGTGTAGATGGTCGCTATACAAAGCAAAAATGTGACGAATAATATCTTCTTTATTTTTAAAGTGATAATACAAGTTACCTGGGCTTATCCCCATATGCGAAGCGATATGGTTGGTTGTTATGGCACGCTCACCGTGGCGATTAAATAATTCGATGCTGGTGTGTATGATTTTGTCCTTTGTGCTCATAGCCTATTTACTCTGTTTTTTTATGATTATTACGGTCCCCAGCCGAGCAGTATAAACAAATGCGCGACAATTAAATACTACCTTGAAAAATATTAACCTCAATCGGCTTAGTACCTTATATAGGTGAAGGTTCCTAATCCGATACGCGTATTTTCTAAGCTGCATAGTCGAGAAAACACTGTTAATATAGCAGGCAAATTTATAAATCGCTGATAGTTATGAACGTTACTGCAATCTATCCGGGCACTTTCGACCCACTTACAAATGGCCATACAGACTTAATTCATCGCGCGGCAAAAATGTTCGATAAAGTAATTGTTGCCATTGCGCATAACCCAAGTAAGCAACCCTGCTTTACTCTTGATGAGCGCGTTGAGCTTGCTAATAAAATTTTGGCGCATCTTGATAATGTGAGTGTAATTGGTTTTTCAGGCTTATTAGCTGATTTAGCTCGGGACCATAAAGCCGAAGTGCTTATTCGTGGTATTCGTGCGGTGTCTGACTTCGACTATGAATTTCAGTTAGCGAATATGAATCGTCGCCTGAATCCAGATCTAGAAAGTG
The DNA here is from genome assembly GCF_001401795.1 of Pseudoalteromonas sp. P1-26. Lineage (NCBI taxonomy): Bacteria > Pseudomonadati > Pseudomonadota > Gammaproteobacteria > Alteromonadales > Pseudoalteromonadaceae > Pseudoalteromonas > Pseudoalteromonas sp. P1-26. The sequence goes on from NZ_LKDX01000020.1 coordinate 34,269, forward strand.
TATTTTTAACACCGGCAGAAAAAAATTCATTTATTTCATCGACTCTCGTCAAAGAAGTCGCACGCCACAATGGCGATGTGAGCGAGTTTGTTGACCCTATTGTAGCTAAAGCCTTACAGGATAAAATTCACGGATGAAATTAAAAAAGTTCATTAGCTTAACTGCATTACTAATGATCTCTGCACCAAGTGTTGCTGGGCCATGGATAGAAAGTGACGACCCGTTACTTCGCGCTTCAATCGAAATGCTATTTAACCAAGGCATTATTAAACAGCCTATTAATAGCTACCCATTAATGTGGCAAGGTATCGCACGCGACCTAGACGTTGCCAATACAAGCCAACTAGATGAGCAAAGCTTATTTGCCTACCAGCATGTTAAGCATGCCCTTGATAATGCTAAACAAAAAAGCAGCTCAGGTATTCGCCTAAACTACAACAGCGAACCTCTCGCTCAGCAAGGGTTTGGTAAACGCCACCAGCAAGAAAGCGGTATAAATAGTTATGGTTCAATCACAGGAAAGCGTGTTAGCGCTAAAGTGAGTGTAAATTATGCCGATGACGCCCTTGATAAGCAGCATGTTACTTACCAAGATAGCTATTTAGCCGTACTCCTGGGTAATTGGTCACTTAGTGCGGAGCAAGTTAGTCATTGGTGGGGGCCAAGTAACGATAACGCCCTACTACTATCAAATAATGCGGCGCCAATGAAAGGCGTGCGCTTTACCAGAGCAAATACCCAATATGTCGGCCCAAGTTGGTTATCATTTATCGGTAACTGGCAGTTAACGGGTATTTACGCCAAACAAAAGCCATATCTAAATAGCTCAGATGACGGTGACTTTTGGGCGCTCCGATTTGCAAGTACCCCATTAACAGGCCTTGAAATTGCAATTAATAGTGCTGGCTCTGATTATTTAACTAGCCTCGAAATTGATCCTGTTACACTCGAAAGCAGTGAATCAACACACCGTTTAACGAGCTTAGATGTTAAGTACTCAACCACTTTAGCGGCGCAACCTGTGGCATTTTATGCTGAAGTAATGGGTCGAAATGAAAGTGGCTTAGCTCCAAGTGAGCCATTTTATACGCTAGGCGTAGAAAGCTATTTTGGCTCGAAAGAGAGCCTATTAAAAAGCTACTTTGAATACTCAAATACAGAGCAAAGCTGTGATCAAATTAGCGATTGCGTATATGGCTCTGGCAGCTATACACAACGCTCGCGCTTAATTGGCAGCTCAACACCACTACAAAGTAAATCGGCTATCCTTGGCGCCTATTACCACACTCTAAATGGTTATGGTGGCCATGCTAAGCTTCGTTGGATTGAAAGCGAAACCACACATGCTGAGCTCGCATCAGAGATGAGTCAGCTGCAGTTAGAACTCGGTTATCAGCAATCTGTGTTTAACGGCCTGTGGAAAGTGACAGGGCTTATTTCAAAGGATGAAATTGGTGATGAGTCAGAAACAAAAACAGCCCTTAGAACCAGCTGGGAATACCGTTTCTAACTAATTGAGGTCAAGCTGGTTCAGCTTGGCCTCGAACTTTCCTGTATAGCTTCACAAGCCCTAAAAAGTCTTTATTACTGAAAAGTGCGATGAGCATCATGATATCCATCAGGTTCACTGTGATACTGTAGACATCCCAAAACCACCAGCTTCCTGTATAGGCGTAGTTAATATCGAAATACATGCCTAAAAACAGTGATGAGTTAACTAAAAGCCCTGTGTATATATAAAGTTTAGCAGGAGCCTGAGTAAGACTTCGCTTTCGAGCAATTAACCACACAATGAGTAGTATTGTTAAATCAGATAGCGCCCAAATAACATAAGCAAAGCTTGAATCTAAGATATCGTAGCCAAGCGCCACATTAAGTAATGGAGCGCTCATCATGTAGGAGATAAACAGTGCAAGTGAGATCCACATTACTGTTTTGTCACCATTTGGCGCTGATGATTTCTTTACCATGTTATAAAGAAACGACATCAAGAAACCCCACATGATAAATGCTGCGAGGTATACTCCAAAATTGTCTTGGATTAGTTTAAGCATGAAGTAAGTCTTAAAATTCAGATACTCTTAAAATACGGCGAGTTTCATTAAGCGTTAGTAAGGTGCTCTGATTTATCTAAAAATGACGGTCTAATTTTATATTTCATATAACTGCAAAATTTATGAAATAGTAAAAAGTCGCGATTTGTAATCAATGCAATGAGCATCATTATATCAATGGTATTTACTCCAAACGAATAGATACTCCAGAGTGCCCAAGGTGTTCTGTTTTCGGTAACTACAATATCTATAAATATGCAAATCATCAAAATTGCGTTTAAAAACAATCCCAAGACTATGTAGTAGATCGCATTAAAAGCGCCTATTTTTGCATAGTAAGTCCACGCTAAAATTGTTGTTATGGTTAGCAGGTCGAAATAAAACCAGTTTAGATAGCTATAGATAGATAAGTTAAAAATACCACTTAGAAAGTATGAAATCATCATTATAAACGCCAAGATAACCAAGCGTTTATCAGGTTTATTAATGTGGGTCACTAAACTAAAAAGAAAAACCATCAAGAACCCCCATTCAATGAAGGATCCTATCAAACTTCCAACAACATCACTTATATACATGGCTTTTAATATTAAGCTAACTTATGGTTATTTGCAGAAGACAATACAAGGCTTTTTAGTTTGTTCAATAGTAGGAAGTCACGATCAACAATTAGAGCAATGATCATTGTAAAATCAACAATATTAACCCCAATCGAATATACATCCCATAAAATCCAATGAGTTGTGTTCTGGTAGACTTCAACGTCTACATAAACAGAAAGGAACAAGATTGTATTGATTATCAAGCCAGCAATGAGATAAATAAATGAAGGTGTAGTGCGTCTTACAAAATAGAAAGAAATAGCCAAAAATGTAAGTGTTGCTAGATCATACAGTGCCCAATCTAGAAAAGTGGTAGCGGTGTAAGTTATCCAATTAAAAAAGTAATCTCCAGCTAAGTAGGAGAACATCATTATGAATGAGCTTATGAGCAACGTGGTTTTTCTTTTATTTTCATCTATACAATAAACAAAAATATTAAAAAAAAATGCCATTAAAAATCCCCATGCACTCATTGCAGATAGGGAAAAAAAACCTAGTTGCTCAATAAAAGACATTCAGTACCTATTGCTCTTTCTTACTAGGCGGGAGCATTGCACCACCACCACGTTGGATTTCAGCCCCGCCGGATAAAGCCAAGGCTTCACTCGATAAAGTTACTGTATCAGATTGCAGGGTTTTATTACTAGTAGTTTGTTCCAAAGCAGGCTTTGTTTGTTGCATTTGGCTGTAAGCTTGCATTTGCAATTGGCTATTGTTTGAAACTTGCATAAGTTAATTCCTTTAAGTTAATTGTTTTTTCAGTACAGCTTACAATAGCTTGCAAGCTGAGTTAAGCGTTCTCATTTTTTTGACGCTTTTTTATACTTCATCGCGACGTTGCCACCGCGCTGATAATAAAAGCAATTAACGATCCAACTTTTATAAGTTTTGATCTTTTTGATCATAAAAGTCAGTAAATCTAAATTTCAGGCATAAAAAAACGCACAGGGGTAACCGTGCGTTTTTCTCATCCAGGGAATTTAAGCCACGTGTTTACACGGGATCACCGCGCTATTACTTGGCTTTAAAATATATTCCATTGCCACTTCATCGCAGTTATCTTTACGAAGGCAAAGCTCACAATCTTTGATCACTTTTTCTGGCAAACTGTCTTTGCTACAAAAGCTGAAACCTTGGCTTGCAAAAAATTCTGGCACTCTTGTCAGGACAATTACCCGACTAAGCGCCAAGCTTTTGGCTTTTTTTAGCAAATGTTCAACAAGTTGACGCCCCTGCCCGGCAATTCGTGATTCGGGGTCCACCCCGAGCGAGCGAATTTCAGCAAGGCCAGTGTCGTAAATATACAGCGAAGCACAGCCAGCAACTTGGTTTTCAACTTCTGTGACAGCAAACTCATTAATTGAGTGAATCATGTCGCTCTTAGCGCGTGGTAGGTTTTCACCTACCGTAGCCCAATGCTGAATAAGCTTAGCGATGGACTCAACATCATTTAAGGTTGCGTCACGTACCGCTATTTGCTGTTTTTTTTTGCGTATTTGATGGCACTTGTTACTTGCTCAAGAGAGGTGCCACCCTGTGCTTGCCTAGCTTTAATACAGGCGTCTATTTCTAATACAGGATATACATCTGATTCGAAAATGCTATGCACAGACTTAAATTGCTCTAAACTTAAATCTTCTAAGTTATTCCCTTGTGCAATAGCTATTTGCACAAGCGTACCAACAATGTGGTGACCTTCTCTAAATGGAATACCTTTAGCCACTAAATAGTCAGCAAGTTCAGTCGCATTTGAGTGGCCGCCTTTTGCAGCAGCTAATGTTTTATCTGCATTAACTTTAATACCTTTGATACACGCTTGCGCCATATGAATACATGCCAGCCAAGTTGGCATAGCATCAAATAAGCCTTCTTTGTCCTCTTGCATATCTTTATTGTAAGCAAGTGGTAGCGCTTTAAGTGTCATCATCATGGCACTGAATGCGCCAAAAACACGGCCTGTTTTACCACGGATTAATTCAAGTGCATCTGGGTTTTTCTTTTGCGGCATTAGTGAAGAGCCTGATGTTACCCCATCAGAAAGCTCAATAAAGCCTGCTTCACCCGAGTTATAGAAAATTAAATCTTCGGCCATGCGTGATAAGTGGATCATCGAAATCGATGCACAGCTTAATAGCTCAACTACAAAATCACGATCTGATACAGCATCAAGGCTATTGCGTGTGGCACCGGTAAAACCTAACCCTTCGGCAAGAGTTTGCCTATCAATCGGGTACGCAGTTCCTGCCAATGCACCGCTACCAAGTGGGCAATAATTCATACGATTTTTGGCATCGGTTAAGCGGCTTTCATCACGCTCAAGCATTTCAACATAGGCCATACACCAATGACTAAATAGCACAGGTTGTGCGCGCTGTAAGTGTGTGTAACCAGGTAAAATAGTGCCAAGCTCACGCTCAGCTAAGGCAATAAATTCACCTTTAAGCTCTGCGATTGCTTCAAGAATATGCTCAGCTGTATCACGACACCACAAGCGGAAATCTGTTGCAACTTGGTCATTACGACTACGACCAGTGTGTAACTTTTTAGCAAGGTCACCCACTTTATCAATCAGTGCTGATTCAACATAAGAATGAATATCTTCATGCCCTGCTACAGCTACTGCTTGTGGGTTCGCTTTAACTTCATCTAACAGCTTATTAAGTGCTGCAACTAGGTCATCGTATTCTTGCTGGTTTAAAACGTTTACTTGTTTTAACGCCCCCGCCCAAGCAACTGAACCAATAATGTCTTGCTCTGCAAGTTGATAATCAAAAGGAAGTGAATCGTTGAATTGTTTAAACGCTTCATCTGGACCCGTAGAAAAACGTCCGCCCCATAGTGCCATTGAACTGTCTCCAAATTCGGCTATTGCCCTGCTATTGCAGGGCAATAATTAAATTACTTTTTCGTTAGTGCTGAGATTCTGCTAGAAAGCGAGAATAAACGAATGAAGCCTTCTGCATGTGATTGGTCATATACATCATCTTCGCCGAAGGTTGCGAAATCTTCGCTGTATAAGCTATTCGGTGATTTTTTCTGTACCGCCGTGACTTGGCCTTTATAAAGCTTAAGCACTACTTCACCCGTTGCTAACTTAGACAGTGATTCAGCACCTGCAAGAATCGAGTCTTTTAATGGCGTAAACCAACGACCGTCATAGACTAAGTGAGAGAACTCGCCACCAAGTACTTCTTTCCACTTACGGCTTGATTTATCTAGCACTAGCTCGTCAATAGCTTGAAGAGCAGCCATAATCACAGTGCCCCCTGGTGTTTCATAACAGCCACGCGACTTCATACCCACTAAACGGTTTTCTACGATATCAACACGACCCACACCATGCGGCGCAGCAATGTCGTTTAATTTAACTAGGCAGTCATATGGTTTTAGTGATTCACCATTTACAGCAACCACTTCACCTTCAACAACGTTTAATGTTACATATTCTGCTTCATTGGGTGCTTGCTCTGGCGAGTTAGTCCAAGTCCATACTTGATCACTTGGTTGGCACCATGGATCTTCAAGCTCACCACCTTCGTGAGAAATATGCCAAGCATTCGCATCACGGCTATAAATTTTTGTTGCTGATGCAGAACACGGAATATTACGCTCAGCTAAGTAATCAAGTAATGACTCACGGCTTGATAAGTCCCACTCACGCCATGGTGCAATCACTTTTAGATCTGGTGCAAGGGCTGCGAAACATGACTCAAAACGTACTTGGTCGTTACCTTTACCAGTACAACCATGTGAAAGCGCATCAGCACCTACTTTACGGGCAATTTCAACCTGCGCTTTAGCAATGATTGGACGCGCCATAGATGTACCTAGTAAATAAGTGCCTTCGTAAATAGAACCCGTTTTTAAAGTTGGGTAAATATAGTCACTGACCATTTCGTCTTTTAAGTCAACGATATGACATTCCGATGCACCTGAAGCAATGGCTTTTTCTTCAACGCCTTCAAGCTCTTCTGCACCTTGGCCAACATCAGCAACAAACGCGATTACTTCACAGCCGTAGTTTTCTTTTAACCATGGCACGATTGCCGATGTATCAAGACCACCAGAATAGGCTAGTACGACTTTTTTAATTGAACTCATTGGTGTTCCTTAAACAAAATTTGGATTTAATAATGTGACAAGTAGAGCATTTTGCGCGTGCATACGATTCTCTGCTTGTTGAATAATTTTTGATGCTGGGCCATCCATTACCTCAGAGGTAATTTCAAACTCACGATGCGCTGGCTGACAATGCAGTACAGTTTGCGCACCGGTTTTCTCTAGTAGGGCTTGGTTAAGCTGATAAGGCATATATTTAGCTTTAACCTGCTCAAGCGGTGTTTTATCACCCATTGAAACCCAGGTATCAGCATAGACTGCATTTGCGCCAACTGCCGCCTCAATTCTGTCACTCACCATGACAGAGGCACCATTCATTGCTGCAATTTGCTCTGCTTGCTTAAGAATTTGCGAATCTGGCGAGCTACCTTTAGGACAAACTGCAACAAAATCAGTACCTAAAGTGGCTGCTAATAGCATTAGAGAGTGTGTGACGTTGTTACCTTCACCTAAGTAAGCAAGCTTTAGTTTGCTAACATCGCCATGGACTTCTTGCAGCGTTAAAAAGTCAGCAAGCGCTTGGCACGGGTGATATAAGTCACATAAGCTATTAACAACAGGCACCGATGAATATTCAGCAAGCGTGGTCAGTGTTTTGTGTGCATTCACGCGAGCAACAATGCCATCTGCCCAAGTTGAGATATTAAGAGCAAAGTCTTTAACTGATTCACGAGCGCCCATAGCACCATTTTGTGAATCTAAATAAACTGCGTGACCACCCAGTTTATTAATACCAATATCAAATGATAAACGAGTACGTAAACTTGGCTTTTCAAACAATGTAACCACTGATTTGCCCGCTAATGCTTGGCTGAAGTCTGTTGGGTTTGCTTTAATTTTTTGCGCTAAGTTTAGTAATTTAAGTGCGCCCTTTTGGTCTAATTCAAGACCATTTAAGAAATTCTTTAACATGAAATACCTATGGTGTAATTTTCGTTCCTACATGTTCGCCTTTTAATAAAGCGACTAAGTTCTCTGGCTTCAGCCAGCTTGAGATATACACACCACGTCGTAAATGTTGGGCAGCAAGAAGGCTGGTCTTTACTTTGACCTCCATCCCGCCCTGAATGACTCCTTCAAGGATAAGTGTTTCGATTTGCTGCGTATTAAGTTGATGTAGAGGCTGCTTATTGGCATCAAGCACAGCTTCTACGTCTGTCATAAAAATAAGTTCTGCATTAAGCTCTTTAGCGATAGCCGCTGCAGCTTCATCTGCATTGACGTTGTACCATTGGCCATCTTCTCCAAAGCCAATAGAGCTCACTAGGGGTAAACGACCTTGTTCAAGCATGCTAGCTAGCACGCTGTCACAACTACCTGAGCACTGACCTACTTGCGCCAATACTTTAAGTTTTTCAGATACCAGTACACCCGCTTCATAAAGGCTTAAACCCACAGGTTTGTGGCCAGCGCTGATTGCTTGGCTCATCAATTGTTTATTGGCACAACCGGCAAGAGCACCAACAATATATGGCATTTGCTCATTTGGGCTAATACGTAAGCCTTGATGTTTTGCAGTTACAAAGCCGGCGTCTTTAAGCCAAGCATCAACCAAGGCTCCACCACCATGAACAATCACAAAGTTATCTTGTTGCTCAGAGGCTAAAACATCAAAAAGCGCTTTTGCGGCATCTGCGCTATTTAACACAGCACCACCGACTTTAATGATCCAAGTTTTCATTACAGCGCTCCTACTAAGCCAGTATGGTGAGGCTCACCCATGGCTAAATTAATGCACTGTAATGCTTGCCCAGCTGCACCTTTTAGAAGGTTATCAATCGCTGATATAACGATGAGTTGCTCACCTTTTTGTTGCCATGCAATATCAACAAATGGTTGCTTAGCCACGCCTTTAATGCTTGGAATTTTATTGCCAAGTAAACGAATTAACGGCTCGTTTGCTAATACTTGATAAGCCGCATTCACTTGCTCTGCAGTTACGCCTGGTTTTAATTGCACATAAATAGTTTCTAAAATTCCACGGGGGAAGTTACCCAAATGTGGCGTGAATAGCACAGGGTGACCAAGGTGCTGCTCAATCTCAGGTGTGTGCCTGTGGTTAAACAAGCCATAAGGAGCAAGTGACACTTCGCAAAAGTGCGTGTTAACACTGGCTTTTCTGCCAGCGCCTGTAACACCTGACACCGCATTAACAATAATGGCTTGATCAGCTAATAAACCCGCTTCTTTAAGTGGTTTTAAAGAATTAAGTGCTGCGGTTGGGTAACAACCCGCTACAGCTACAAGGTTCGCTTTACTAATCGCATCGCCATTCCATTCAGCTAAACCATATGCTGCTTGCTCTAAAAGATCAGGGTGTTCATGTACGAAACCGTAATAAGTCAGGTAATCCTCATTCCCAGCTAAACGGAAACCACCAGATAGGTCGAATACTTTTTTACCCATGGCTAAAAATTGCGGCGCAAGATCAACACTGACCTTGTGATCTGTACACAGGCATACATAGTCAGCATTGCTTTCGATATCTTTGTACGCTTCAGAAGTTAGAGGTTGTAGTGGGTACTCTAACAATCCAAGGTGCTCAGGGTATAAATCGCTTAATAATTTACCTTTATCTAAACTCCCTTCAGACACATAACATGCTTGTAGGGTCAGTTTTGGGTGCTTAGCAACTAAACTTGCTAGCTCTGCGCCGCTATAACCACTTGCGCCAATAATCACTACATTCATTGCTTACTTTTACCTATTAAATCTATTTATCGATACGCCTAAAATTACTCGCTCAATTGCGAATAAAAACACTGTCTAAAGTAATCAAATCAGGTTATCGTCGTTTCGTGTTCATCGTACAGCTTTACTAATATTTATGCTTAAAAAGTGAATTGATATTCATCATAAATACTTTTATATTGTTATGCAATTAGATTGAATAATTATTTTTGGATTTTTTTATGTCGCTACCCTCTTTTATATCTATGTATCAGCAGCTGATTGCTGCCCCTTCAATTAGTGCGATTGAAGATTCTTTGTGCATGAGCAATAAAGGGGTTATTACCTTGCTCGCAGACTGGTGTGAAAGCCTTGGTTTTACATGTGAAATCACAGAGCTTGAAAACGGTAAAGGCCGTTACAACTTATTAGCGAAACGCGGTGAAGGAGATGGCGGTTTAATGCTTGCAGGTCATACTGATACTGTGCCATTTGATGATAGCCGCTGGAACTACGATCCGTTTAAACTCAGCGAGCATGACAATAAACTTTATGGTTTAGGTAGTATTGATATGAAGGGCTTTTTTGCCTTTGTATTGCAAGCAATTAGTGAGCTCGATGCTACAAAGCAAACAGAGCCACTTTTAATTTTAGCCACAGCCGATGAAGAAACCACAATGGCGGGTGCACAACAAATTTGCCGCCACCCAGACTTAAAACCAGCGCGCTGCATCATTGGTGAGCCAACTGATATGACACCGGTATTTACTCATAAAGGTCATATGAGTACAGCCATTCGAGTAATTGGTCGCTCAGGCCATAGCTCTGATCCTGAACGTGGTTTAAACGCCATCGAAGTCATGCATAAAATGATTACAAAGTTGTTAATCATCAAAGAAGAATTAAAGAATAAATATTCAGTTGAGCACTTTGAAATTCCGTACCCTACTTTAAACCTTGGCCATATCCATGGTGGCGATAATGCCAACCGCATTTGTGGTTGTTGTGAAATGCACATTGATATGCGGCCTTTACCTGGTTTAAGTGTGCAAGAACTACAAGCGATTTTGCTAACAGCCGCAGAAGAGATTAATGCCCAATACCCAAATGCAGTGAGCGTTATCGACATGCATGAACCTATCCCAGCATTTAGTGGTAGCACTGATACAGCACTTGTAAAGCTGGCCGAAAAAGTCTCAGGTCAACCAGCTGTCGCTGTAAACTATTGTACAGAAGCTCCTTTCATTCAACAGCTTGGCTGTGAAACCATCGTCATGGGGCCCGGCTCAATTAACCAAGCCCACCAGCCAGATGAGTTTTTGGCGATGGAAAAAATTAAACCATCACAAGCGATTATCAGTGACATGATTAAAGCAAGTTGCTTTAGTAATATACCCAAACCACCTCAAGATGCGAGTTTCAGTTGGAATTAAAAGCGATTTAGACAAGGCATTGATTGCAAGTAATAGTGGTTCTATTTTTAAAATCAATAACGCAGTATAAATCGCTTTTAAACCAACCCTTCGGGCGCTTCACAGGCACTTACTCTCATCGTTGTTACTTCTTAAAAGGGACTACCATTCTTGCAAAGTAACGCCTTGATATTAAGCACCTGTGAAACGCTGAATTCTGCATCTTGAGGTGGCTTGGGTATAATAAAAGGGAGCATCACGCTCCCTTTTCTAATCCATGTACTTACTCAAGTACTTTTTAAATACCGGATCAGTTTTCGCTAGTTCTTTTTGCTCCGCTAAAATATCTTTTAGAATTGCTTTAGAGGTTAACGGGTTGGCTAATACAACACGAAATACCACGGTGGGCTGATGGTCATATTTTGCAGGTGTTAAACGTGTACGCGATACAAAAGAACGACCCGCTTCACGCTGACGTTTTTGCATGCTTGCAGTAAAGCGATTCAATGAAGCGTAAATATCTAATTTCGTTTCTTCGTCAGCATCTTTAAGCTTCGCTTGGATTTCTTTTGGTACATAACGATAGGTTAATAAGCAAAGCTCAGGCTCTGAGATTAACTCAAAGTCTTCATCCTGCTTGATCATGTCGGCAAAAGTGCGTGCTTTCACGATACTGCGATCAATTAGCATCTCGTAGCCTTTACGGCCAATAACACGTAAGCAAGCATGCACTAACATTGCCATACCAGGGCGGCTGCCCTCAAGGGTATGACTGCCTAAATCTTTTGAGCCTTTACGAAGAATATATTCCGCATGATGCTCAATAGCATCCGTCGCAGCTGGGTCTTTAAATAACACCAGACCAGCCCCCATTGGTACATACATTTGTTTGTGTGCATCAATGGTTATTGAATCAGCGCGTTCGATACCGCTCAATAGGTGGCGGTAATTTGAAGATAATAAGGTTGAACCACCCCATGCAGCATCGACATGAAAATGACAGCCAAGTTCTTCGCTCAAATCAGCCATTTCATTTAGTGGATCTATGCTGCCTGTTTCAGTCGTCCCAGCAACACCCACGAGTGCCATTACCTTAATGCCAGAGGCTTCAAGCTCATGAGCCTTTTTACGCATCGCATCAACATCGACTTTATTATTTTCGGCGGTTGCAATTGCGACAATGTTATCGCGACCAATACCCAGTAAATCAACGGTTTTGCCTAATGAGTAATGGCCTCGCTCAGAAACAAGCACAGCTAAGCCTTTATAACCATAATGCAGCATTCCAGCGATTAAACCCTGTGCAGCAATACCTTTATAGTCACCATCCGCTTTTAATAAACGGTTGCGGGCAATCCATAGTGCAGTAATGTTAGCAACAGTGCCACCTGAACAAAATGCGCCTAATGACGTTTTCGCACTGTGCATCCATTTACTATAAAAGCTGTCGTCTTCACCATATGCAAGGTGATGCATCATGCCCAAAACTTGTCTTTCAAGAGGCGTAAATGCCTTTGAAGTTTCAATTTTTACTAGGTTTTGGTTAAGACCGACCATTAACTTAGACAGCGGTAACACAAAATGCGGTAATGCTGAGGTCATATGGCCAATAAAGCTCGGCGCAGCGGTATGAACAGAATGAGCAACCAACTGCTCCATAATGTCTTGAGCATAGTCAGATACAAAGGTCGGCTCTTCTGGAATAGTAGCCGTTTGAAAGTCTTTTTCAATTTCGTGCAAAGGCTTTTCGATAGCAGCTATGTTCTCATTTAAGAACCCTGCTAAGTTGCTAGAAATTTCAGATTCGATTTTACTTAATGTCGAGTCTGGTGCTTCTGGCACCGTAAAAATACGAATCAAGCTTTCTTTAGAGGCGACGGCACAACGCTTTTGATCCATCCTAATACCCATAATTAGCAGCTAAAAATGCACCCGATGATGGGACATCTAGGTAAGCACTTTTGCGGCACTGTTTCTACGAAATTGGCTAACTTTACTGGAATATCACGAAAATGTCTCGCATAAAGCAAAAAAGCGCTAATTTCGATGACAAAAAAGTGATCAGTTAATGAAATTTGCAGTCATTTTATACTATCAGACACGCTTTTTTTGAGTATAATCAAACGATAACTGCAAAGGGAACCTCTATGCCCAAAGGAATGCAAAAAACCAGCTGGCTGCTATATGGCTTCGCCGCATTTTTTATTAGCTTATTTGGCTATATCTATTACACCTATGAAACCACGCGTAGTGAGATCATGGAGAATATCGATACCAAACTGCTTAATGCTGCGGTCAGTGTCAAACATATCCTAGGTGATGACTATCACAATATAGTTAATGCGGGCTTACCAATCTCTTCGGCAATATATAAAGACAAAAGCCGAGCCCTATCTGAATATGCAAAACAAATGCAGCTTGCCTATGTGTACGCAATGGTACTGCGCGACGGCAAAGTCTACTTTAGTGCGTCGAGTTACACGCAAAAAGATCAAAACAATGGCCGCGTAACACAGTTTCTAGATGCCTACCCCGAAGCGACAGAACTTAACAAAGAAGCTTTTTTTTCAACAGAGCCGGTATTTGAGGTATCAAAAGATCAATGGGGCTATTTTAAAAGCATCTTTGTCACTTTTGTTGATGATAATGGTCACACCTATATAACTGGTGCCGACATAACCATTAGTGACTTAAATCAGCAGCTGCAGTACAGTGTGACCCGTGCAATGATCACAGGCTGCTTCTTTTTCTTTATTGCAGCTCTAATTGCTGGGCTGTATTTTTTACAACTAAAACGCTCCCTCTCAACAGATGCCCGCACCGGCTTTGCTAACCATGTCGCGCTGGAATACTACATAAAGAAAACCACCAAACACCGTATGGAGCTAGCAGTTATTGCCATTAATGAGTTAGAAGATATTAGCAGTTTTTATGGCACTGAAGTGAGCGACAAAGTAATGGCTAACTTGCTTAGCTATTTTCAATCAAGGATGCCTAGCGAAGGATTTGTCTATCGATTAGCAACGAATAAAATTGCGCTATTACGAACGCATAGTGATGAGCGTAATATCGATGATGTTATTAATGCTTTTAACTATGCTATTCCTGCGTTAAAAGAGCCTTATATCTACGTGAGCTTGTATGCAGGTATTGCTACAGGTAATAAATTAATGCTGATTGAAAATGCCCATGTTGCGCTGCAACAAGCAAAGCTAAATAATCAGCGTATTGTTCGTTATGAAAATGTGTTTAAGCAGGTTGAAGAGAAGTTTAGAAGCAATGTTACGCTTGCCAAAGAAGTAAAAGAAGCCTTCGATAACAACCGTATCGTACCTTACTTTCAAGCGGTCTATAATAACCAAAGCAAACACATTGACCATTATCAATGCCTAGCCAGAATGGCCAGTGCCACGGGTCGTATTCATGCGCCAGATTACTTTATGATGGTGCTAAAGCGCTCACGTATGGACGGTCTTTTAAGGCGCACCATGTTTACTCGCTGCATTGAGCAGTTTAGAAAAACCAATGTGCGATGGAGTATCAACATTACCGCACAAGATATTCTCGACCCAAGCTTAAGCGAGTTTTTAGAGTTACAACTTAGGCGCTATCCGCAGCCTCATAATATTATTTTTCAGTTTTATGAGCGTGATGCCATTGCTTACTTTAGTGAAGTAAAAACCTTTATTAACACCCTAAAAAATAAAGGTGCTCAGGTTATTATCAATGAATTCGGCGCGGGCTTTTCAAACTTACCCCACATTAGGAAGCTAGAAATTGATGGCTTGAAGCTAGATAAAGGGTTGGTGAGCCAAATTCATACCAATACTGATAACTATCTATTTATTGAAAACTTGGTGAAATATGCTCAGCAATTAAAATTAGATGTAATTGCTGAGCAAGTTGAGAACGAACAAATAGCTGACGCGCTTGCTCGAGCAGGTGTTACTTTAATGCAAGGGAGTCATTTTGCACCGCCGACTCCCTATATTCATTAAAGGTTGATCACCAAACGGTGACTTTGTTGACCACTGGCCCAATATTTACGTTCGAATGGGGTAATTGCAGTATCGCTTTCATACAGCTCAACATCGCACTTATGCCCTGCAAGCTCTAATGAGCGGGCAAACTCTTTTACGTATATATCCCAGTTGCTTCTCAGCTCTAAGCGGCCGCCTAATTTAACGATATACGGAAAAATTGCAGCACCGTGCCAGCGTCTTTGCAAGTGCTTTGCTTTTGGCCAAGGATTTGGATACAACAGGTAATGATGACTAGGTTGCCAGTTTGCAGCCACTGCTAAGCGCCAAAAATCGTTTAAATCAGCTTGTACTAAAATGTACTGCCCTGCATCTGTTTGCTTGTACTCGATATCATGCTTATCTAAACGATGTGATGATTTATCAATACCAATCACCAATGCATCATGGTGACGTTTAGCTAAGTTAGCGGTGCTTTCACCCACACCACAACACGAATCAAGAATAATAGGCCCGTTAAATGCCTGCACCTTTTCGTTTACCTGATCAAAAGCCGCTTGCGTATGCTCTGCAATCGGCTTTTTAAATTCAGCACTTAGGTGCTTTAAAACAATTTCGTCTAGCTTTTCATGTAAGCTATGTTGATTCGATACAATACTTCTCGAATTTGCATCCGTCATTAGTGTCTAAGCCCCACACCACGTTTAATAAGGGTTAATGCTAACGTAAATAAACCCACAATAAATAAACCAAGTACACCAAATGCTACCGATAAGTCGACATCAGACACACCTAAGAAACCATATCTAAATGCATTTACCATATAAATAATTGGGTTTACTTGCGATACGCCTTGCCAGAATTCTGGCAACAAGGTGATAGAGTAAAACACCCCACCGAGATAAGTCAGCGGCGTTAAAATAAAGGTCGGGATAATACTAATATCATCAAAGCTATTAGCATAAATTGCATTGATAAGTCCGCCTAACGCAAATACAGCCGACGTTAAAATAACCGTAGCCATAATCACAAAAATATTATGAATTTGAATATCAACAAATAGCAAAGAGACACAGGTAACAATTAAACCAACCAGCATACCTCGTGTCATACCACCGCCCATGTAGCCAAGTACAATGATGTAGTTTGGCACTGGTGCAACTAAGAGCTCTTCAATGCTTTTTTGAAATTTAGTGGAATAAAAACTCGAGGCAACATTCGAGTAAGAGTTGGTGATCACCGACATCATAATCAGACCCGGGACAATAAACTCCATATAACTAAAGCCACCCATATCACCGATACGAGAACCTATCAGATTACCAAAAATCACAAAGTACAGGCTCATCGTGATTGCAGGTGGAACTAAGGTTTGCACCCAAATACGTAAAAAGCGAATACACTCTTTGATCCAAATACTTTTTAGCGCTACTCCATATCTAAACATTATTCGCCTCGCCCTTGTTCTAATAACCCTACAAACAGCTCTTCTAAACGGTTTGCTTTATTTCGCATACTCAGCACAGTATTACCTTGTTCAGTCAGCGCACTAAACACCTGGTTTAAGCCCTGAGACTTCGCCACTTCAACTTCTAAAGTGTGATCATCGGTCAGTGTGTATTGGTAACCTTCAATGCTAATTGGCTGCACTGGTTGCTTTAAATCAAGTACGAAAGTTTCTTTATCAAGCTTGGCAAGTAACGCTTTAATGGTGGTGTTTTCAACAATCACACCACTGTCGATAATCGCGATGTTTTTACATAACAGCTCAGCTTCTTCTAGATAATGGGTGGTCAAAATAATGGTCACACCTTGCTTATTAATCTCGCGAAGAAAATCCCACATAGAGCGGCGTAGCTCAATATCAACACCCGCTGTTGGTTCATCTAAAATGAGTAATTTAGGTTCATGCATCAGTGCACGAGCAATCATTAAACGGCGTTTCATACCGCCTGAAAGGGTGCGCGCTTGTTTATCTTTTTTCTCAAATAAACCTAGTTGCTTTAAGTATTTTTCAGCACGCTCATGCGCCAGCTTTCTTGGTACACCGTAATAGCCTGCTTGGTTAACCAAAATTTGATTTAGTGTTTCAAACTGACTGAAATTAAACTCTTGCGGTACTAAGCCAAGTTCAGACTTAGCAGCTTCAAGGTCTGTATCAATGTCGTGACCAAATACCTGTACGCGGCCGGCACTTTTATTCACTAACGATGAGATAACACCAATAGTGGTTGATTTACCGGCACCATTTGGTCCAAGTAAAGCAAAGAAATCGCCCTGCTGAACTTGTAAATCAATGCCTTTTACGGCTTCAACACCATTTTTATAAACCTTTTTTAGGCCTTCAATATTTAATGCGATCGTTTTTTCGCTCACTGTTTGCCCTCTCCATAACCCCAACGTTTCGTCAAAGTATGTTCAATGTTTAAATGATCTAAAATTCGCGCCACCATAAAATCAACCAAATCTGAAATCTGCTCTGGTTGATGATAAAACCCCGGTGCCGCAGGCATAATAGTTACGCCTAGTCGTGCTAGCTTCAGCATGTTTTCAAGGTGGATTTCGCTAAATGGCGTTTCACGCGGGACTAAAATCAGCTGCCCACGCTCTTTAATGACCACGTCAGCAGCGCGTTCGAGTAAGTTATCTGACGCCCCGACCGCAATTGCAGATACTGAACCGGCACTACACGGGCATACCACCATTTTTTTCGGCGCAGCTGAGCCAGATGCAACAGGGCTAAACCAGTTGTCTTTACCAAATACTTTAAGTTGTTCAGGTGCGGCATTAAAAAGTGTACTAAGCTGCTCTGTCGCTTTGTCTTCATTACCTGAAAGTTTGATATTCGATTCTGTATCAAAGACCACTCTTGCCGCACTTGAAATCAATACATACACCTGAAACTGCTGTTCAAGTAATACCTCTAGTAACCGTAAGCCATAGGGAGCCCCAGAGGCACCGCTAAAAGCTAACGTTATTTTATCTTTAAATTGCATACAGTTAAGCTCCGTATACTGGTTAGTTTTGCTCAAGGGCTGTGATTAAACGCTGATGAATACCTTCAAAACCACCATTACTCATAATTAAAATATGCTGTGACGGCGCACTGTTGCCAACAACCTGAGTAATGATTTCCTCAGTGCTTTTCATGCAATGCATACCTGCTTTGTCTGCGTACCCTTTAAGTGACCAGCTTAAATTTTCTGGCTCAAATAAATACACATCATCTGCTGCATCGAGTGAATCAATCAGGGTTTGTTGATGCACGCCCATTTTCATGGTGTTTGAACGAGGCTCTAAAATAGCAATTATCTTCTCAGTGCCTACTTTTGCACGTAACCCTGCTAAGGTCGTTTTAATTGCCGTTGGATGATGGGCAAAGTCGTCATACACTTTTATTGAGTTAACGTCGGCTTTAAGCTCCATACGGCGCTTAGGAGAGATAAACTCAGTTAAGCCTGCAATACTGACTGATACCGCGATGCCTACGTGTCTGGCTGCTGCAATGGCCATAATGGCATTTTTGACATTGTGCTCGCCCATAGCTTGCCAACTGACAACACCTTGCACTTGTGAATTTAGTAGTACTTCAAATTCACTACCATCAGCTTTTAGTAAACGGTAATCCCAATCACCCTCCAGTGTTTCACTTTCGCTCCAAAGGCCACGCTCAATCACATCTTGTAGTGCTTCGTCTTGGCTTGGCCAAATCACTTTGCCACTACAGGGTAATGTACGCATCAAGTGGTGAAATTGTTTCTTTATCGCGTTTAAATCTTCAAAAATATCAGCATGATCAAATTCAAGATTATTTAGAATTAAGGTGCGCGGTAAGTAATGAACAAATTTACTGCGTTTATCGAAAAACGCCGTGTCGTATTCGTCGGCTTCAATAACAAAAAATGGCGTTTCGCCTACACGGGCAGACACACCAAAGTTTTGTACGATACCACCAATTAAAAAGCCCGGTTTCATTCCTGCGTATTCTAGTAACCATGCCAGCATACTGGCTGTAGTCGTTTTGCCGTGTGTTCCGGCCACAGCCAACACCCAAGAGTTTTGCAGTAAATTATGCTTTAACCATTCTGGACCAGAAGTATAAGGCAAGCCTTTATCAAGAACGTATTCAACGCAAGGGTTGCCTCGGCTCATAGCATTACCAATCACCACCATATCTGGCGCGGGTTCTAGTTGGGCAACGTCATAACCTTGGGTGAGTGTAATTCCTAGCTCTTCTAATTGCGTGCTCATCGGCGGGTACACATTTTGATCAGAGCCTGTCACTGTGTGACCTAACGATTTAGCGATTGCGGCAATACCACCCATAAAGGTGCCACAAATTCCAAGAATGTGAATATGCATCTACTGTCCTGAGCAAAATGAATAAGAGATAAGTAAGGCGTTATAATGCCAAATATAAGCTTTACTTACCATTACTACACGGCATTAGAGTATTGCCAAATTGCCAACATAAAAAAACACCTCAACTTGAGGTGTTTTTTAATTAAGTTTAAAGCCTATTTTACAGCATTAAGAATGCAAACAAACCGACACCTAATAGTAAGCGATAGATAACAAATGGCATCATGCCCATGCGCTCAATCACTTTTAAGAAAAAGAAAATACATGCATAAGCCGATACAAATGATAAACCTGCGCCTAATAGAATTGCATGCCAATCAATTGCCTCGCCCGCTGTAGCCAATTGATATACATAATATGAACCAGCTGCGGCAATAACCGGAATCGACATTAAAAACGAAAAACGTGCAGCGCTTTGCTTGTTTAGACCCAGCATTAAGCCCACAGTAATGGTAATACCTGAACGGGATGTGCCAGGAAATACCATAGCGAGTACTTGCGAGAAGCCTAATAAAAGCGCACTGAAAAAGTTTACTTGGTAAATATTCTTAACTTGCTTTGCTTTTACATCGGCATACCAAAGTAACAAACCAAATACGATGGTTGAAGTAGCAATAACCCAGGCATTACGCGAGTAGCTTTCCACAAAATCTTTAAATAAATAACCAATTAATAATGCTGGAATGGTCGCAACAATAATCCACCAGCCTAAACGACTATCATCGGTTGCGCCTTGTGAACCAAACGATTTAAACCACGCACCGAGAATATCCACCACTTCTTTACGAAAATACAGTACCACAGCACCTAGCGTACCTACGTGTACCGCAACATCAAATGCCAAGCCTTGGTCGTGCCAACCTAAAACTTGTGAGGGTAAAATTAAATGTGCTGAGCTCGAAATAGGTAAAAACTCAGTCAATCCTTGAATTAAGGCTAAAACAATTATCTCAATAATACTCATGGGTTAGAAAACTCCACCTTCCATAGTTTTTGTTGTGGGTTGTTATAATTATTCCATAACTCAGCCAAGGTTAGCTTAGCTACGGGGTGATAAAAATCAGGAGCAATTTCAGCTAGAGGCTGCAATACAAACGCATTTTTGGTTATTTCATCCCGCGGTAATTGCGCAGGCGAATCACAGATAATGTCATCATAAAACAATAAATCAAGGTCTAATGTGCGAGGACTAAACTTTTTATCCTCACGAGTGCGGCCATTATCAAGTTCAATTTTTTTCAGTAGTTTACATAGTTCAGCTAATGGCATATCTGTTTTTGCTGCGACCACTGAATTATAAAAATTACTACCTGCAAACCCCACCGCTTCACTTTCATAAACAGACGAATGTATAAAGTCTGGAAAGTGAGGCTTTAAGGCAATAAGCGCTTGTCGAAGATAATGCTCTTTATTGACATTAGAGCCTAAGCTTATAAAAATTTGCGCCATGGTTAGTTTGCCTTACGACGGGTGATCTCAACTCCCACAGTTTGCGCTTGTGGCACTGCGGCTGGTTTACTAACACGTATAGTGACTTGGTTAGTAGCAAACTCAGCTAAAATAATGGCAGCTAATTGCTCAACTAAAGTTTCAAGTAACTCAACTGGTTTTGCCGTTGTGTGTTCAATCACTCGCTCACTCACTTTGGCGTAATCAAGTGCTAAATTTATATCATCAGTTGCCGCTGCGGCAGAAATATCACATAACATTTCGATATCAAAATACAGGCTTTGTTTACTTTCTTTTTCAAAATCATACACGCCAATAATGGTGTCTACATGTAGTTGTGATATATATACCTTGTCCATTGATACTCCAAGTGACATGAATATTAAAACAACTCCTCATACTAAACGCTTATTGATAACAATAATGCGCTATATAAGCTGTCATACTGTTTTAATATATAAAAATTACCCCTACAATAACGGATAGATGCATTGCAATAAGGTGCTTACATTCTACTCGATGAGAGCGGCAGATGGTTTTGCCGCCAATGATAGCCCAAAAGTGCAGATTAAAAAATAAGGAAGCGCGTGTTAGAAGTTTTAATGTTAGTTTTAGCTTACATACTGGGATCGGTCTCTTCCGCTATCCTTGTATCACGGCTGTTTAAACTACCAGACCCACGCAGTCATGGATCGAATAACCCGGGTGCTACAAATGTTTATCGCCTAGGTGGTAAAGTCCCCGCTGTTTTAGTTCTTGTCTTTGATATTTTAAAAGGAACCATCCCTGTTTGGGGTGCCTACTTTTTAAAAATAGACCCACTAATGCTAGGTTTAATTGGTGTGGCAGCCTGTTTAGGGCATATGTATCCGCTGTTTTTTAGCTTTAAAGGTGGTAAGGCCGTCGCGACCGCTTTTGGCACGTTATTACCCATTGGTTTATCGCTAGGTGGGATGTTGATTGCAACTTGGATCTTAATTGTTGCTATCACACGTTATTCATCGCTTGCGGCACTGGTTACGGTTTCTTTAGCGCCTCTTTATACATGGTGGATAAAACCTTTGTATACCTTGCCAGTTACCTTTTTGACCGTGTTAATAATTTTCCGTCACAGAGCAAATATTACTCGTTTGATGGCGGGGGAAGAACCTAAAGTAGGGGCTAAGAAAAAAGCCCCAGAGCAGGAATAGTGCTATAAATTAAAGTGCTTCGAGTGAATCAATAGGCCAGCGCGGCTTAGTTTTCATATCGAGGCTAGCAAACTGACCTGCTTTCAAACGCTGCATACCAGCATAAGCAATCATAGCGCCGTTATCTGTACAAAACTCTGTGCGCGGGTAATACACGCGCCCTTTCATGCCTTGCATTACTCGCTCAAGTTGAGCACGCAATTGCACGTTTGCACTTACACCACCGGCAATCACTAAACGTTTGATACCTGTTTGCTTTAATGCACGCTTACATTTAATGATTAGGGTATCTATTACCGCTGTTTGGAATGCATGAGCAATATCAGCTTTGGTTTGCTCGTCATCATCGCTATCACGAATCGCAAGCGATGCCGCTGTTTTTAAGCCACTAAAGCTAAAATCTAAGCCTGGTTTATCAGTCATCGGACGTGGAAATACAAAACGCTCAGGCGTACCTTGCTCCGCAAGTTTTGCTAAACGTGGACCACCAGGGTAATCAAGACCTAATAACTTCGCGGTTTTATCGAATGCTTCACCGGCAGCGTCATCAACTGACTCTCCCAGCACTTCGTATTCACCAATGCCAGATACTTTAACCATCATAGTATGACCGCCAGACACCAATAGTGCGATAAACGGAAATTCCGGTTTATCTTCTTCTAGCATTGGCGCAAGAAGGTGACCTTCCATATGATGTACAGCAACGGCTGGAATATTCCAACCATAAGCCAATGAGCGACCAATAGAAGTTCCCACAAGGAGTGCACCAACAAGTCCAGGACCTGCGGTGTAAGCAATACCATCTAAGTCTTCTGGGCCACAGCCAGCTTGTGCAAGTGCGGCATCAATTAAAGGTAAGGTTTTACGTACGTGATCGCGTGACGCAAGCTCAGGTACCACACCGCCGTAATCGGCATGCACTTTTACTTGGCTATACAGTTGATGTGCTAATAAGCCTTGTTCATCATCATAAATGGCAATACCCGTTTCATCACATGATGATTCAATACCTAAAATTCGCATCAATTACTCCGCCAAGAAAAAACAAATGCGTATTTTACAGTGAAAATACGCATTACTGAATATTAAATTGCAATACCGATGTTGGTTTGGCCGTCAGATACAGCAAGTTGCTTAAGCTCTTTTACGTTCTCTGAGGTAATTCGGCCCATTTGCTCTACAAAATCAATAAGCTCTGCAAGCACATCAATTTCATACTGCATTAAAGGGTGTTCACGAACAGCTTTGTTATCAGCAATTTCACCATCCACTGTTAGTTGATATTCAATGAAACGAGCCACTGAAGCTTGTGAAATTTTACTAATATTTAAAAACTCTTGTTCATCTTTAGCTATCAAACCGTGCAACATGCCAAGCAAAGCAGTTGCTGTATCGATTGCGGGATAAGTCCCGAACATGTCAAAGTCAGTTAACTCAGGCACATTCGGCTCTATTTTTTCAATTTGCTTTTCAAGGCTGATTTTACTTTTTGGTAGTAAGATTTTTTCCCAGCAGACACTTAATGCGCTACGAAAAACCGCAGCGTCACCAAACCCTGTTGCTTCACTAAATAAGCTGTAATTAGGCAGCATACGCTCAAGTAATGCGCCACCTAATACCGCTTTTTGCAAATAGTTTAATTCTCTAATACGTTGAAAATTATTCGCTTTCGTCATTCTTTACAGTCCCACAAGACCAACATATTTCAAATGTTGCTCCGTTAAGCTCATGACACTTAGGGCATACCCAGTCAGGAGCCGATTGTTTTAATTGCCGGTAGTTTAGCAATATTTCTTGCGCCTGGCGCTCTTTTAATGCGTAAACGAGTATATCGACCCCTGTTTGTTCAAATGGGATCTCCCCAAGCGCCCCTTGTAAAAGCTCACCTTGCAGTTGCGATTCGATCCCTTTACTTTTTAAAAGCCCTTTAATAATGTTGGCTTCTAAGCCATTTTCAGCCTGAAACACTTTCACCCAAGCGAATGGGTCCTGCTTAGCAGGTTGATTTAAATTATTGTTTTGCAAATCACTTCCCTTTTACTTTTCTATCTTTAAATCCTAAACTACGCTAGCAACTAACTTCGCTGCAATGCTTATTTCAAGGTAGCCAAATGACTTTAACAACACCGGGATTGTTATTCCCAGCAATTTCTTTACTGTTACTTGCTTACACCAACCGTTTTTTGGTGCTTGCTCAACTTATTAGAGAACTCAATGCACGTGAAGGGGAAAGTATCCGCCCATTAGTTGTTGCACAAATTACCAATTTAAGAAAACGCATTAAACTCATTCGGGTGATGCAGGTTTATGGTGTTGCCTCTTTTCTGATGTGTACCTTATCAATGTTTGCATTATTTATAGAGTTTAATACTACAGGAATCATTTTATTTGGTATCAGCCTCGCTTGCTTAGCCTTGTCACTTCTCACCTCTTTGTATGAGATCCACATTTCTTGTGATGCTATTGAAATCGAATTAAAGAATATCGAAAAAAAACCAGTTTCAGATAAGGCAGAGTAAATTTCTGCCTCTATACTTATTGTATGAGATACAACAATAAGTGGTGTTTTTGTGGATGATTTCTTATTTTCTGAAGAACAGTTAGAAGAAAATAATTTAGAAACTGAAGAGCCTGAATACTGGCATATTCTTGTTGTTGATGATGAAGAAGATATCCATCAAGTTACGAAACTAGTATTAGCTGGCTTCACTTTCGAAAATAAAGGTCTGCGCTTTTATGACGCCTACTCTGCGGCCGAAGCAAAAGAGTTTTTAAAAAAAGATATTCCCTTTTCTGTTGCTCTAGTTGATGTGGTTATGGAAACCAACCATGCTGGTCTTGAGCTTATTCAATACATTCGCGATGAAATAGAAAACCACGATATTCGTTTAATTCTTCGCACAGGTCAGCCAGGTGAAGCCCCAGAAGAAGCGATTATCCGCGATTACGACATTAACGATTATAAAAACAAAACTGAGCTCACCGCGATTAAAATTAAAACCTTGCTTTACTCCGCGTTAAGAGCACACCGAGATATTCAAATTATAGACCGGCACAAGCATGGTCTTGAGCAGATCATCAACGCGTCCGCTAACTTTTTAAAATGTGACAGTGTTCATGAATTTGCTTCAACAATTTTAAGCCATGTCACTAACGTGATGGGCATTAATGACACGCAAATTTATTGTGCTGCAGCCGTTAATCTACAATCGTCACCAGCAAAAGATTTTCAATTGCTTGCAGCCTCAGGTGTAGGCCCCACACCACAGCAAAACACCATTCCTGATGAAGTAAAAAACTTATTTATAGATGCACATGAGCGAAAATCATCACTAAAAACAAGTAATGATTATATTGGTTACTTCCCTACCAAAGCCGGCCTTGAAACCATGCTTTATGTTCATAAAGGCAGTAAGTTACAGGCCACAGAACATCAACTGTTAGAGTTTTATGCCAACAATATCGCGCTTGCTTACGATAATTTAAAACTCAGAGAAATGGTAAAAGAGTCGCAAAAAGAGCTGTCGTACATTCTTGGAGAAGCAGTAGAAAAACGCTCTAAAGAAACCGGCTCTCACGTTAAACGTGTTGCTTTATATAGTGAGTTACTTGCTCAACTTTCAGAGCTTAATCCATTTCAATGTGAAATAATTAAGCTTGCTTCACCACTACATGACATTGGTAAAATCAGCATTCCAGACAGCATATTGAATAAACCGGGTAAACTCACTGATGATGAGTGGGAAATAATGAAAACCCATGCAGAAATCGGCTATGAAATATTAAAAAACTCAAGTAACGAGATATTGACATGCGGTGCTTTAATTTCTTACCAGCATCATGAAAAGTGGGATGGTTCAGGGTATCCGCAAGGTTTAATGGCAGACGATATTAATATAGTTGGCCGCATAACCGCCCTCGCCGATGTGTTTGACGCCCTTTGCAGCGACCGTTGTTATAAGAAGGCATGGCCATTAGAAGAGGCGTTAACTCTCATAAAAGATCAGCGCGCGAAACATTTTGATCCAATTCTAGTCGACTTATTACTTGAAAATTTACCACTTTTCTTAGAGATTAAGGACCGTTATCCTGATTAGATGTAACTTTTCTGTAAAACACTTCCCAAAATAGGTACAATAATTTACTATGCCTACCGTGAAGTATAATAATATTGCCTGGACGTAAAAGGCTTACTTATAACAAGGGACTATTAAAGTGAGATTTGAACAACTTGAACAATTTGTGGCGCTCGGGGTGCTGAGGCATTTCCGACAAGCTGCAGAAAAAACCCAAATCAGCACTTCAGCGTTAACTCGCAGTATTCAGACGCTCGAAGATGAAATTGGCTATGAGCTCGTTACCCGCTCTACACGCTCAGTTAAGTTAACCAAAGAAGGTGAACTTTTCCTTGAGTACGCTAAACAAACCCTCGACAATCTAGAAGAAACCAAAAAGCGTTTATTCGAATCTTTAAATGGTTGCACTAACGAAAAATTAGTTATTGGTTATACCAACAAGGCAAGCACGGTTGTGCCTGTTTCTTGCGGCCAATTTTTAGCGCAGTATCCGCATGTAAAAATCGAGATGCAACTACAAGAGCAAAGTGAACTTGTACGTAAACTGCAATTAGGTGAAATTGATATTAGCGTATGCTCGCAGGCAATGAACAGCATTGGTAGTGATATACATTTACCTGATCAACTGATTATTTTTGTAGCTAAAAACCACCCACTTGCGCATAAGAGCGACATTAGTAAACGCGACTTTGCTGACTATCCAATGTACAGCTGTTTTTCACAGTCTAAACAAGTGCAAGCTATGCTAAACGATGCTATCGAATCTTTTGATAAAACATCTAGCATCAAAGTAGGTAGTATTGAACAAGTAATGGATGGCCTTAAAAAGTCAAACCACATCGCAATAGCCAGTATTGAACACACAAATATTGTCTCTTCAGACCCAGATTTACTGTTATTGAAAACCAATAAAGGTATCGCACACGAGCAGCTTGTGATCCAAACAAATCAACAAATCAATGAGAATTCTCATGTTAGTCATTTACTTGACCTCATTGAAAAAACGGCGTTATCAAGCCAAAGCTAAAAGCTATTTTATATGCTGCTAGCCTGTAATTAATCAGGCTAGCCAATCCCCTTTATTTCTTCATTTTTTTACTGCATAAAAAGCGTGCATCACACAATTTTTCATATACACTTACGCACCTTTTTTTGATTGTGCACATGAATGACCGCACCGCTTATTACCGACACATACTTAGATGCTATTGAACGTACAGGATATGCTGTTGTTGAAAACGCGATTGATGAAAGCTTAATTGCCGATTTAATTGCAGATTGCTATCGCATTAACCCGCATTTTCATACCGCAGGTATTGGCCGATTAAACGACCAACAAATAGATAAAACCGTGCGTAAAGATAAAACCTTTTGGTTTGATAGCTCAAGCC
Source organism: Pseudoalteromonas sp. P1-26 (assembly GCF_001401795.1). NCBI lineage: Bacteria > Pseudomonadati > Pseudomonadota > Gammaproteobacteria > Alteromonadales > Pseudoalteromonadaceae > Pseudoalteromonas > Pseudoalteromonas sp. P1-26. The sequence goes on from NZ_LKDX01000020.1 coordinate 61,574, forward strand.
AAGCACAAATTACTTATCTTGCGACCATGGAAGCGATAAAGACACAGTTAAACCGTGGCTTCTATTTAGGCTTATTTGATTATGAATGCCATTATGCCAAGTATCAACAAGGTGACTTTTATAAAAAGCACTATGATGCCTTCAAAGGCCGTTCGAATCGCATTTTTACAACGGTTTGTTACTTAAATACGCCAGAGTCTGGCGGTGAATTGGTGATCTACAAACCAAAAAGTAAAGACATTGAAATAGTCATTAAACCTCAAGCGGGCTTATTGGTGATGTTTGAAAGCGAACGCTTTATGCATGAAGTATTACCCGCAAACGATGTACGCTACTCTATTGCGGGCTGGTTCAGAAAAAATACCTCAATCAGCGGTATTATCGACCCACCAAGGTAATTAAAACGGCAGTGGCAAGGATACTGCTATACCGATAAAAATCACTAACCCTACATAATGGTTATTCAAAAACGCTTTGAAGCAAGGATCTCGTTCTCGTTTATGAATAAGCGTTTGTTGATAAAGTAAAAAACCAACCGCTGCAGCTAAGCCCAGCCAATAAGGCAAGCCAAGGTGATTACTCGTACCTATGTAAGCAAGGATCGTAATAAACAAGGCATTGAGTAAAAAGATGATGTGTCTGTCATAGCTGGCAAACAAGATTGCTGTTGATTTAACGCCAATCTTTAAATCATCATCTCGATCAACCATGGCATACATGGTGTCATAAGCCACAGTCCAAACAAGATTCGCGGTAAATAATAGCCAGGCTTCTAATGGCACTGAGCCAATCGATGCCATATAGGCCATTGGAATAGCCCAGCTGAATGCAGCACCAAGCACAACTTGCGGTAGTTGCGTGTAGCGCTTCATAAAGGGATAACAAAACGCCAGTGCTAAGGCACCAAACGACAATAATATCGTTGACCACCCTAGTGTTAATACTAAACCAAACGCCACCACAATAAGCAATACAAATAAGCTCAGAGCTTCACCACTTGATACCAAACCAGCAGCCAGCGGTCGCTGGGCTGTGCGCTTAACAGAGCCATCTATTTTACGATCGGCAAAGTCATTAATTACACACCCAGCACTGCGCATCACAAAGACGCCTAAACTAAAAACCACAAAATTTAATAAGCTCGGTGTGCCAAGCTCAGCAAGCCACAGCGCCCAATAAGTTGGCCACAATAGCAACAAGGTGCCAATTGGCTTATCGGTACGCATTAACTGTTTATAGTAAGGTATATGTGCGACCTTAAGTGCAGCTAGCTTCATAGGTAAATATACGCTCCAGGTAAGAATACTTCAGCCACGAGAAAATGAGCATTAGATAAGCTAAAAACACTGCGTCTTCCCCACAATGGTTGTGAAGAGAAGCCAATTTCAGATGTTAAAGCTTGGATAGCGTGCTGCTGTGAAAATTCAGCAACTTCTATTTCTGTGCGCGATAAGCTTGGGTCTTGAAAAATAACATCACCAAGCGGCCTTGTTCCCATACTTAGTAACTGCTGCTTTTTTAATGTATCATCTGCCGGCAACCAGCTTTGTGCATAAACCATCGGTTTACCATCGCATAGAAGTAACACTTCGCGATTTAATGCCTGACTTAGAGAGGTATTGAGTAACGCTTGTTGCTCGGCGGTTAGGTCAAATGGCGCCTCGTTTAAAACTTCAACTGAAAAAGCCTGACAGTGACTTTTAAGCTTGGCTGTTAATGACCCAGCTTCAAGCAACCAACCTTGCTGTTGTTGCGTCAAATCTGGAAATGCTGAAGCAGGCTGCCAATTTGCAGCTAATGAAACTGGGAATGTGATCACAACGACTCATTATTTTTAAATACCGTGCAAATGATATCACTGCTGCACGTTTCGAAAAAGTCATGATTTAATCTCAAGCAGGGTTAAAAAACGCAGAACAGCCTGTATCTTAAGTGAATTTGGGTATAGACTAAAAATCATTGAAAGGGTGGAATATTCTTAACTATGAAAAAATCATTGTTATCAATTTACTTGATAAGCATGCTACTTGTTACTGCAACAAGTTGGTCTGTACGCGCTGAATCAAATGTTGGCTACTTTGGTTTTGAGCCTGACATCATCACAAACTACATAGGTCAAGGTAATAAAAAGCTTGGCTATGTTCGTATTACGGTGGATCTCATGCTCAATGATCTATCTGATATCGCAATCGTAGAACATCACACTCCACTATTGCGTGATGCGATTGTTGAAATACTCTCAAAAGAGCCTGAAGAAAACATTAAATCGCTTACCGGTCGCGAAGAAATCAGAAAGCGCTGCACCGAAAAGCTAAAAGCACTACTAAAACAAGAAACAGGACAAGAGATTGTCCGAGAAGTGTTATTTACTAAGTATTTATATCATTAATTGTAAGATGGCGGCATAAGCCGCCATTTTTATTTGCGTGAAAGCAGCTTGTCTGACACGGCATAAGCCATACCAGCCAATAACCCCGCTAAATGCGCCCAGTTCGCCATACTCACAGGCAACATATCTACAAAGCCTAGAATAAGCCATACCAGCATAAAACCAACAATGCTATTACTTACTAGTGGCGGCTCTGTTGGCCTCATTGCACTGTAGATCCAACAAAAACCCAGTAAGCCATACACAACACCGCTTAAACCACCAAAGTTAGGCCCAACAACTAAAAACTGTGCCCAGTTACTAATGAATGCCGTCACTAAAAATAAACCCACTAAGGTTAATTTACCGCTGCGTTTTTCTATATCGTTACCCAGCGTCATCCACCAGATCAAATTAAAAATAAGATGAATAGCGCTAAAATGCACAATGGCAGGTGTAAACCAAGTTAGTGGCTGTGCAGGGTTGAACTGCAACATACTGTAAATAGTTTCAAAACCACCTAATAAGAAGGCAATAAATATAGCTATCGAGACTAAAGTAACTGTACGGTTTAGCCAGCTTAATGCCTTAAAGCGAGCTTTTAAATTAAGGGATTGCCCCTGATATGACAGAGGCGATTGTGTACTGCCTACCTGCCATGAAGCTTGTTGGTATTTTTCGTCATGAGGGTTAGCAGCAAACTCCTGCCAAAGTGGTTGAGCTTGATGAAAGTGCTCTGGAGCAACACAAATAATCACAGTTTGTCCATCTTGCGAGCGCAGCTCTCCATGTAAGCCCTTACTTTTTATGTAATCTATAAAGCCTTGTGCGGCGCGAGGATTATTTATGCTACCCAACTCAATCATCGTTCAATGTGCTCCGGAAGTTGCGTTTGCCAAGCTGTAAAGCCACCATCCATGCTGTATACGTCTTCAAACCCCTGCTCTACTAAATAGCTCGCAGCACCTTGAGAACTCACACCATGATAGCAAACGATGATGATTGGCTGATCAAACTCTTTATGCATCATAAATTCGCTGATATTAGCATTTGATAAATGCTCAGCGCCTGGGATATGCCCAGTTTGAAATGAGTTAGGATCGCGAATATCGGCAATCACAACCTCTTCTTTATCTAACAGCGCAAATGTTTCGCTCACTGAAATATGTTTATACGACATAGTACTCTCTAAACTAAAAAGGCGGCCAAAGCCGCCTTATCAAATTACTCGGTATTAATCCCAGTTGAGGATTACTTTACCTGATTGGCCTGAAATCATTGTATCAAAGCCTGCTTGGAAGTCATCCACGGAGAACTGGTGAGTGATAATTGGTTTCAGATCAAGACCTGACTGAATTAGACTCGCCATCTTGTACCAAGTTTCAAACATTTCACGGCCGTAAATACCTTTAATAATTAGACCTTTGAAAATAACCTGGTTCCAATCAACCGCCATATCTGAAGGTGGAATACCTAACATGGCAATTTTACCGCCGTGATTCATGTTGTTTAGCATGCTGTTAAATGCAACTGGCACACCTGACATTTCAAGACCAATATCAAAGCCTTCGGTCATGCCAAGCTCTTTCATTACATCTTCAAGCTTTTCAGTTGCTACGTTTACAGCACGAGTCGCGCCCATTTTACGTGCTAAATCTAAGCGGTATTCGTTTACATCGGTGATAACCACATGACGTGCACCAACATGTTTGGCAACAGCAGCAGCCATGATACCAATAGGACCAGCACCTGTGATTAATACGTCTTCACCTACTAAGTCAAACGACAACGCTGTGTGTACTGCATTACCGAATGGGTCAAAGATTGATGCTAGTTCATCAGGAATGTTATCTGGAATTTTAAATGCGTTGAAAGCTGGGATCACAAGGTATTCAGCAAATGCACCTTCGCGGTTAACACCTACGCCTGTTGTATTACGACATAAATGAACACGACCAGCGCGACAGTTACGACAGTGACCACAGGTAATATGGCCTTCGCCAGAAACACGGTCACCCACTTGGAAACCACGTACTTCCTGACCCATATCAACCACTTCACCTACATACTCGTGACCAACAACCATTGGCGTAGGAATTGTATTTTGTGCCCACTCATCCCATTTATAAATATGGACATCTGTTCCACAAATTGCTGTTTTGCGGATTTTAATAAGCAGATCGTTATGGCCAACTTCAGGTTTTGGCGCATCAGTCATCCAGATCCCTGGTTCTGCTTTTAATTTAGATAATGCTTTCATGATTTACACTCAATTAAACAAAACCGAAGCAAAAGCTTCGGTTTAGGAAATAAAATTAGATAACACCCATTTCTTTACCAATACGGGTAAAGGCAGCAATAGCGGTATCTAATTGCTCTTTTGTATGCGCCGCAGAAATTTGCGTACGAATACGTGCTTGGCCTTTTGGTACTACAGGGAATGAGAAACCTGTTACGTAAATACCTTCAGCAAGTAATTTGTCAGCCATGGCTGAGGCAACTTTAGCATCGCCTAACATGACAGGGATAATAGCGTGGTCTTTGCCTGCACAGGTAAATCCTGCTGCTTCCATTTGTTCACGGAAATACTTTGCGTTATCCCAAAGCTTAGCGCGTAATTCGCCGCCATTGCTTAGCATCTCAAGTACTTTAATTGATGCAGTAACAATTGATGGTGCAAGTGAGTTTGAGAAAAGGTATGGACGAGAGCGTTGACGTAACCACTCAACAATTTCTTTTTTACCTGAAGTGTAACCGCCTGATGCGCCACCAAGTGCTTTACCAAGGGTACCTGTGATGATATCAACACGGTCAAGTACACCACAATACTCTGGCGTACCTTTACCATTTTCACCAACAAAACCAACCGCGTGAGAGTCATCAACCATCACTAATGCATCATATTTATCAGCTAGGTCACAAACCGCTTCAAGGTTACAAATGACGCCGTCCATTGAGAAAACACCGTCAGTAGCGATTAGCTTAGTTTTAGCACCCGCTTCATCAGCAGCAATAAGTTGCTTTTCAAGGTCGCTCATGTCGTTATTTGCATAGCGGAAACGCTTTGCTTTACAAAGACGCACACCATCAATGATCGAAGCATGGTTTAGGGCGTCTGAGATGATTGCATCATCTGGGCCTAAGATTGTTTCAAATAAACCTGCGTTTGCATCAAAACATGATGAGTAAAGAATAGTGTCTTCTGTTTCTAAGAACTCTGAGATCTTTTGCTCTAAAGTTTTATGAATATCTTGAGTACCACAAATAAAGCGTACAGACGCAACACCAAAACCATGATCGTCAAGGCCTTGTTGAGCTGCTTTAATTAACTCTGGGCTATTTGCTAAGCCAAGGTAGTTATTAGCACAAAAGTTAATGACCTTATCACCAGAGGCAACTTCAATTTGAGCCTGTTGCTGTGACGTGATAACACGCTCGCTTTTGTATAAGCCTTCAGCTTTCACTTCATCAATTTGCTGCTGCAACTGATTAAAAAACGCAGATGCTCTCATCTGTAATCTCCACATATTCTTGTATCTAACCAGAAATGATTAGCATGACATTAAATTTTGCGCCTATTGTAAAAGCTTAGCCGAACAATTGCACTGTTTGCAGTTCGTCGCAGACCGTAAGGGTTGCGAAATAAACTGGTCTTACCTGCTAAGACTGTAAAATTAAAGCAGGTAACTCAGCTAAAGACTCGCAGACTACATCGGCGTGTTGTTCTGTTGACTCGGCATAACTTTGCCCTGAGCGAACTAAAACACGGGTCGCGATATTAGCTCTTTCAGCGGCAATAAGGTCGCCAAGTTTATCGCCAACCATAATGCTGTGTGATGGATCGATTTGATGCTCATCAATGGCTTGTAAAAGCATACCTGGGGCAGGCTTGCGACAATTACATTCTTGCAAATAGGCAGGCTCTGCTTTGCTTGGATGATGCGGACAAAAATAGACATCAAGAATAGTAACGCCGTTACTTAAAAACTCGCCCTTCATCCACTCAGTGAGGTTGTAAAAATCTTGCTCTGAATAATAACCACGGCCAATACCTGACTGGTTAGTTACCACCACAATTTTATAACCGGCATCAGAGAAGGCTTTGCACGCCTCAAATACACCAGGTACAAATTCAAACTCTTCTGGTTTGTATACATAGCCATGATCAATATTGACCACACCATCACGGTCTAAAAATAAAACTTTGCTCATTACAATTGCTCTTTATCTACCACGTGGTCAAACATCGAAATCACCTTTTCAACACTTATTTGCGCCATTAAATCAGCCCCTTTAACGCGTGTTCCCCAAGGTAGCTCTTGCGCTGTTTTGCCTGTTTGCTCACGTAAATTTTGGTGATAAACCTCAACAACATAATCTTGGTATAAATAAGGCCCTGTGCGTTTTGGGTTTGAGTGGGCATACAAACCAATAACAGGCGTTTCTACCGTTACCGCCATATGTGCAGGCCCAGTATCAGGAGCTAACACTAACGCCGCACGTTTCAAAACACATAACAGTTCTTTTAGTTGAGTTTTCCCTACTAAGTTAAGCACAGGTGCCGAACTCTGCGCGATAATTTGCTCGGCAAGTTCAATCTCTAAAGGGGTTGGGCCGCCAGTAATAACCACCGAAAAGCCTTGTTGATGAGCATGTTCAGCAAGTGCAGCATAACGCTCAGGTAACCAATTACGCTCTTTTTTACTTGCCGCAGGCGAGATAACAAAAATACGCCCGGCTAAACGCTCTTCACCTAATAGCGCATCGGCTGCTTGTTGGTGCTGCTCAGTAATTGGCATTTGCCATTGAGGTTTGTAATCAGGCGACCCTATTGCTTGAGCAAAACCTTTAAAGCCTTCTAATACATGCGCCTCTGATTGCGGGGCAATACGCTTATTAATAAACAAGCTATGTAACTCTTTTGAGCGCGCCCAATCAAACCCCACTTTGACTTTTGCCGGAATACAACGGGCTGCTAGATTCGCTCTGAGTGCTACTTGCATATGTAATAACACATCAAATTTACGCCCCTTGAACGTATCTTTTAGTTGCTGATAAGCCTGTTTTCCCTGCTTTTTATCGAACACAACAAACTCAACGCCAGGTAAATCAGCCAGTAACATGGCCTCAACTTTACCAATCACCCAGGTAATTTTTGCCTTCGGATGTGCCTTTTGAATTGCTTGCACTGCTGATACGGCATGACATACATCACCAATAGCCGAAAGCCTTAAAATACAAATATCTGAATAGGAGGTTGATTGAGTCACGTGCGCCCTTAGCTACAGCAAATAATATGCGATCTTAAATTAACTTGATGCTAATGCAAGCACTTATGCGAAAAGCTAAAAATACGGTAAGATAACGCTAATTTTATTTAATCTTGAAGTTGTTATGTTTGAAACTCAGCATCTACAAAACACCACCCTTTTGTGTCACCCAGCTTATAAAGATGAGCTCACGCAACAGTGGTTCGATGCCAATTATTGGCAACAACAAGATAAAATAGTTGGCGCAAAAAAAGGTCGCGCAACAGCATGGTTTTTTAAACATCAACAGCTTACAGGCGTTCTGCGTCACTATTGGCGCGGTGGGTTAGTAGGTAAGTTACTGAGCGATCAGTACCTATATGTTGGTTTAAAACAAACTCGTGTCTATAAAGAGTTTACACTGATGATGCGTTTGCTTGAGCTTGGCCTGAATGTACCTACACCTATTGCGGCAAAAGTGACCACCCGAGGCTTAATCTATCGCGGCGATATCATTACTGAGGCAGTGACAGGCGCAAAAAGTGTGTTAGATATTTTAATCACGCGCCCACTTAGCCAATCTGAGCTAAAAGCGATAGCTGTCACTCTCAGCGAGTTTCACAATCACGGCGTCTATCACGCAGATTTAAACATCAACAATATCTTGTTCGATGATTCAGGGAAGGTGTTTATCATCGACTTTGACCGCGGTGAAATCAAACAGCCACATGCTAGCTGGCAAACAGAGAACATTAAGCGCCTTGCCCGTTCGTTTGCGAAAGAGCAAGGCCGTAACGAAGTGATGCATTGGCAACAAAGTGATTGGCAGTCACTGGTGTGTGACTACCAAGCATTGCTTAAGACTTAATTTTGCTAATTACGTTAGAAGTTGAGCAACCATTAAGAAACTCAAGTACTTCGACTTTGCCGCCATGGCGTAGAACATGATCGGCACCGGCAATTTGGTCAACGGTGTAATCACCACCTTTAACCAGTACATCGGGGCTAATTTGCTCAATAAGCTTAGCTGGGGTGTCATTTTCTTCAATGCTGCCAAATGGAATAACCCAATCAACTGACGCTAGCGCACTTAATACCATGGCACGTTCATCCAGCGGATTAATTGGTCTTTCTGGGCCTTTTAAACGAGAGATTGATTCGTCATTATTTAAGCCAACAACAAGTCTGTCACCTCTTGCTTTTGCCTGTGCTAGGTAGCGCACATGACCTGCGTGTAGAATGTCAAAGCAGCCATTAGTGAACACTATTTTTTCACCATTTTGCTTAGCAAACTCAATGTGCTGAAGCACATCTTCAAAAGGCGTTTGGTAATGCTCGCCAGTTTGCTGTAAATATTGACCAAGCTTACGGCTCAACTCTTCTGGCGACACGGTTGCGGCACCCAGTTTACTCACCGCAATACCTGCTGCAAGGTTGGCAATTTCAACTGCATCTTTTGCAGCCATTCCCGCACCAAGCATCACTGCTAATGTCGCGATTACGGTATCGCCTGCGCCAGTAACATCGCTGACTTCAAGTTGTTGGGCTGCAAAATCATGCTTTTCTGCTTGGCTAATTAACGACATGCCCTGCTCTGAGCGCGTTAATAGCATCGCTGCAATACCAGCCTCATTGATTAGATCACGAGCGCTTTGGGTTAAGCTATGCTCAGAATCAGTTTTACCACCAGCAAGTTTAAATTCGTTTAAATTAGGTGTTATATAATCGGCACCTCGGTATAAGCTTAAATCAGATGATTTAGGATCAATAAGAACCGTTTTACCCGCTTTCTTTGCAACCTGAACCATTTGTTGAATTAAGCTCAGTGAGCCTTTGTTATAGTCAGAAAACAACACAAAATCGTAGTCATTTAAAACCAGCTCTAAACGGTTTAATAACAGTTGACTGTGTTGCTCAGTAAAGGCCTCTTCAAGATCAAGACGCACAACTTGTTGATGGCGGCTGATTACTCGCATTTTAGAAATAGTCGGTAAATCGCAAACACTCACTAATTGCGAATCAATTTTTTCTGAACTTAAAATTGTTTCGAGGATTTGCCCACTTTCATCTTCACCAACTAAGCCTAGTAGGCCCACTTTACCATCTAAACGGGCAATATTTTTTGCAACGTTTGCTGCACCACCGGCTTTGTCTTCAAACTTACTGACTTTTACAACAGGTACAGGGGCTTCAGGCGAAATACGACCTGAGTCGCCATGCCAGTATCTATCTAGCATGACATCACCAACGACTAAAATACGCGCCTTTGAAAGGTTTTTTAGTAACGCTAAATCCATTACTTTTGCTCCGCTACAACCATATCGATGGCTTCGCATAACCAATGCCCGATAAACATGTGCGCCTCTTGGATACGCGCGGTTTCATCATTTTTAATAATAATAGGTAGCTTAGCGATATCTTTTACCTTACCACCATCTCGACCTGTTAATGCCACAGTAAAGGCGCCGATTTCATTTGCCGCTGACAGTGCTAGGTTGATGTTAGGGCTAGTACCTGAGGTGGTTAAACCAATCACCAAATCTTCAGGTTTACATAACGCCTGCACTTGTCGCTCAAATACAGTATCAAAATGATAGTCGTTACTGTGAGCGGTTAAAATTGAGGTGTCTGTTGTTAATGCGATAGAAGCAAGTGGGCCGCGCTCCAATTTATAACGCACAACAAACTCTGCAGCTAAATGCTGCGCATCAGCCGCGCTACCACCATTACCAAACCAAATAACCTTACCACCTGCTTGCAAAGCACTGTGGCAAGCTTCAAGTAGTTGCATTACTTCAGGATGGTAGGTTTCCATCGTTTCAAACAACATTTGATGACGATTTAAACTTTCGAGGTAGCTTGCCGCTACAGAATCAAGATTAGACATAAATATTCCTTAAAAGTATTAACGGCTTGCTTACCAAAAATAGGCAACAGATAACCAAGTATAGTTATCGCCAAATACATCTTCACCATAGGTAAGAGTTGTCTCTAATGTATGCTCGTCTAATTGACAAGTGTTACTTAATTGAAGTTCAATAGCATCATCATATTCGTAGTTAAAACCGGCGCTAAAGTTACTTTCATTGCTAATACTTGTTAATTTGGCTTTCCAAAAGGAGCTTAGAGACTCAGAGAAAGTAAACTCTAATACATTTACTTCCGATGGTGTACTATCGCCGAATAAACGCTGATCTGCAGCAAAGTGGCCAATAACATAACCATTCACAGTATTACCAAAGGTCGGGTAAATGTAATTTTTATACCAGAAACTATGCATACTAGTATGCTCAAAACGCAATGATACATTATTTGTTAACCTAGGAAGGAAAAGACCTAAACTATATGCAATATTCCCAAACTGGTAATTCTGGTGCTCTTTTGTATCTTCTCCACCATACTCAAAATAGAGCTCAGTTGGTAAACCCCAATCAAATTTTAATGTACTTGTAACCGATGCTATTTGGTCACCAAGCTCATTATCTGCCCCACCAGCTAAATCTCCATTATCATTTCCGGCGGGATCAAAAAATGCATCAAATACATCACCAGCATCTACTTTACGAGGCCCACCGCCAAATTGCATCATACGATTGATACCAATTTTCCAACCTTCAAGAGGCTCAATACTAAAATGCGTTCCTGCAAGCTTTGGTGTACCACTATGAAGTTCACCTTGATAAAGAATACCATTATCAACATGTTCTAACTCTGAATAATACAATTCAAAATCAAAATTCCACCAGTTATGGGCAGGCTTTACCATGCCAATCGAAATAGAGGGTGCAGTTTTAGCGTTGGTAGAAATGATTTGCGCAGAGTGCTTAAAGGGCGAGAACCAGTGTTCTTTATAACCAAGATTTAACTGCAAATCTTCACCGGCAAAACTGATAAACGAATTGTAATTTACAAACTTATTTTCTTTAGCTCGATAATCAACACCAACTTGTACTAGCGTATAATCATTGGCACGCCAAATACCTTCGAAAAAGCCTTGTCCCCACTCATCAGAGCTGAGTCCGCGTTGATTAGCAATTTTCTTTGAATTATCTGTATCCACTTGTAATTTTACACCGACACGAGTCACTGCATCATTACTTTGATAGGGTTTGATTTTAAAGCGAATAGCGGCTGCTAACTCAGGCTTTTCCTTTTCAAGCACCAAAAGCGCTTTCTCAACTTCTGCTAAACGATAGGGTTTAGTCATAGGTGTGCCAAAGGTTAGTGCAAACAAAGTATCTAATTGATGATCTAGCTGTGCATCCATGCCAATAGGTAAGTAGGGGGTTGGTGTTGCAAATAAAGGCATTGAGCAACAAAAAAAAGCACCAATTACCGAGGCTTTTATCATTTTAAATTTCATAACTGCTTCGTTGATTTCTTAAGTAACCGAAATATTACCAAATAACCCAGAGCGAAACACTTAAAACTCTTTAAGATAACCGTTTTTAACATTTTATATTTAGATCGCGTATGTTCCACGCTATCATAACGTTTTACCCATTTAGGCTAAGCAATGGCGCGCATTTTATACTCTTTACTTTTATACCTACTAAGTCCACTGGTTGTTTTTTACCTGTATGTTTTACGTGGCAAAAAGAATAAGGGTTACCGTGAGCATTTTGCTGAGCGCTTTGGCTTTTCGAACTTATCTCATCAAGATGTTGTTTTTCATTGTGCCTCTGTAGGGGAAGTGTTAGCGGCAACCCCGCTTATTAAGGCTGTTCAATCAGAAAATCCAGCGCTTACTATTTTAGTAACCTGTAATACCCCAACAGGTCGCGAGCAAATAAAAAATAACTTTAAAGATGCGGTTAGCTGTAGTTATTTACCGATTGATTTTTTCTTCGCTACCAATCGATTTTTAAAACGAATCCAGCCAAAGGTACTGTGTATTTTAGAAACTGAGCTTTGGCCAAACCTTATGGCGCAAAGCAACAATTACGGCACAAAAGTACTTGTTTTAAATGCCCGACTTTCAGCTAAATCACAGCAAGGCTACCAAAAGGTAATGCCTTTTACTAAGGTGATAATGCGGTCAATTAGCGACTTGGCCAGTCATAATCAAGATGATGCCAAACGTTTTATTGAACTTGGTTTAAAACCTGAAAAGGCACGCGTATTTGGCTCAATTAAATTTGATATCACGCCTACAGAAGAGCAATTAAATAAAGTTGCAGTACTAAAAAAACAGTATAACAACGAGCGCTTTATCTGGGTTGCAGGCTCCACTCACCCTGTTGAACATGAGCTTATTTTAACTGCTCATGAAAAGCTGTTAAAAGCGTTACCCCACGCACTTTTGATTATTGCTCCACGTCACCCAGAGCAATTTGATAAAGTCGCTGAAGTTTTAAAAAGCTCAAATTTGAGCTTTAGCCGTCGCAGTGAAGATAACTATAACAACCAACAAGTTGTGTTAGCTGACACGTTAGGTGAGTTACAATGCTTATATGGTGTGGCAAACATCAGCTATGTTGGTGGTAGTTTAATCGAGCGAGGCGGCCATAATCCGTTAGAGTCAGCAGCGTTTTCTGTTGGCGTATTAGCAGGCCCTCATACCTATAACTTCGACCATATTTATCCTGAACTGATTAGTGCTCAGGGAGCTAAAACCGTTACCGATGAAAATCACCTTGCTGACACACTTATCGCTTTGAGCACTGATGTACAAGAGACGATTAAGCTCGGTCAGCAAGCTCAGAAATGCGTTGCTAACAATCAAGGCGCTATCAGTAAAACGGTTAATTTAATTGAGCTTTACTTAGAAAAGTAAGATAGAAAAGTAAAATAGAATAGAGAAATAATGTGACTTCAAAGCAAGCGATGAATCGCCCAGAAATACAAATGCGCGAATGGGTATCAAGCGTAATCGTAAAATACAATTTCTGCCCGTTTGCCCGTAAAGAAGTTGAAAGCAATTGCATTCATTATCAAATCAGTCAGTCTATTACGCTTGATGATGCAGTAATGGATATGCTTGAGCAATGTAGCGCGTTAGACCAACAAGCAGAGCGCGAAACCACTTTATTAATGTTTGAGCAAGGCTTTAAGGATTTTGAAGAGTTCTTAGATTTAGTCGATTTAGCCAATGCGCTTTTAGCTGCGCAAGGCTATGAAGGTAAGTATCAAATAGCCAACTTTCATCCTGACTATGTGTTTGCTGATAGCGATGACAGCGACGCTGCAAACTATACGAATCGTGCACCTTACCCAACACTGCATTTGATCCGTGAAGCCAGCATGAGCGAAGCGTTAGACAGCTACGATGAACCCGAATCGATCCCAGAGCACAACATTAAACTAGCAAGACGCAAAGGCATCGACTTTTGGCAGCAGCTGCTGCAAAACTGCATCGATAAGCGCTAACACCTACCGGCGTTTAATAGATAAAAAGCCAGCAATGCTGGCTTTTTATTTTTTATAGCTATTAAATTTAGTGAGTTATTTTTTTACCCACTCACCGTTCACTTCAATGTAGTGACCCGGCTTAGTTTTTTCGATAGTTTTAGCCGCAGCAAGGGCTTCAACTTGTGCTAACGAAAGGTTGTTCTTTTTCGCAAGTTTTAAATATTGCTCTTTACGCTTTGCATTAATTTCGTCAACGACCGCTTTTGCTTCGCTGTTATTAACCACTAAACCTAAATAGCCTGAGCTGTCTTCACCCACTAAACCTTGGCTCTTTGCATCATCAAGGCTGATAGCCCAAGCAGAGAAAGATAAACAAACAGCACTGATCAAGGTGATCACATTTAGTTTTTTAAGTTGTAATTTACGCATGTGTGCTCCTTAGAATAATTCGCTGTCATCACTGAATAAGGTATCAAGTTCTTTATCCACTTTTACGCGGATCTCATGGTCAACTTTTACATTTAAGTTGATTGTAATCGGCTCTTTTGCTGCCACCTCAACACGGTGGGTACAGGCACTCAGCATGCCTACCGCCGTCAGCATTACTAACCACTTAGCCATCATTGCTTCCTTTTTTTGCATACTCTTTCTCAACTTTTTGAGTAATTTCATCACTTAAACGCAGCGCTCTAAGCAAGGTAAATACATTCTCTTCATGGTTATAATTAAAGTTCACTGCTTGCTGCTGCGCTTCATTATAACCCTCTAAATTAACACCTAAATGTAACCAACCATCTGGTTTGAGGTTAACACTGCTACGTAGTTTTTTAATATCTAAATTCTCAAGTAAACTCAGCGTTGTGCTCAGCTCCTGTTGCTGCGCTTTTACAGCTTCAAAACCTGCATTATTAGTAATCAGTAATTTACCATCACCTTGATTAACTAGCTGCCCTTGCTTTACCTCTATGCCCTGTTTGCTTATAACAACAGGTAAGGTGCCTGCTAAGCGCCCGCTTAAGCTAATGCCAGACTCAGCATCAAGGGTGACCAATTTGCTGGCATCAATATTTTCAAACTTAACAGTCGCGGTTTGGTTATCACTGAGTGGGCAGTACTTATTTACCACAAATGCGCCGCCCATAACCTGACCAGTTAAATTAGCTGCGCAAGGCTGATTAGCCGTTACCTGCAACTGACCTTGTATATTTTTGACCACGGCACCAGCGCGCAGTTCATTGAGTGTAAATTTAGTCGCTGCAATATTAAGCTGGCCTGAATTAAACGTGCCGTTCAAATTCACTGCAAAATCATTCGCTAGATAATCATTATAAAGCGCACTAAGTTTATCTATCTGCAAATTGCCCTGTGCTTGTTGAAGATTTACATCCCCTTTTATATTGCCCGAAACGACTCCGTCGGTGACTGTAGCAAGCGGCTCAAACTGAGCAATTATTGGGTTAAGTTTGGATACTGCTTGCTCTGGTATCACCAACTCAAATGGATGCGCAACCTCAGACATATGATGACTGACAAGCGCTTCAAAGCCATCTGCAAATACATGATGCGTTGCCTGCAAGGCGCGGCTTTGAAGAGCCTTTGACACAACAGACAACTTATTTAAGCTAAGCTCTGCTGTTGATAATTTGGCGGCAGTGGTTTTGGCATAAATATCAGCAAATAATTCCCCCACACTGAGGTCTGTACTAAGGGTTAGCTCATTACTTATTTTTACTGCATTCATATCATCATAATTTAATGATTTAACCTTGCTATTGGCTTTAACAACGAGGTGCTGCTGGGCATTATACTCAGCGTCAATCGCGCTGCTAAAATCAGCTAACTGTGCACCTGATATTAGCGCATTTTTAGCACTGATATTGGTATTCAGTTTAGCTGTAGGACTAGTAAATAACTCATCGATATCTAGCTTTCCTTTAGCCCCAATACCCTCAACCAGAGCACCGTCAGCCTGAAAATCTAAAAATGCTGGTAATGACTCCACCGACAGTTGAAAATCAGCGCTAACGCTGCTTTCATGCAAATGCGCATTGAGTTTAAGCTCATCTATATCTTTACTATTAAAATCAATGCTAACTTGGCTATTAAGTGATGCGAGCGGCTCCAGCAAAGAAAGGCTCGTATTACTGACTGTCACCTCACTTTGCCCTTCTGTAGCTTGCAGCTTTACAGTTGGGATTGATAGCAGCTCACCTTCTACACTGACTGGTTTTTCAATGTGTAACTGCCAAGTAAGCGGTAACTGCGCTTCAATAAATGATTGATGCTGTTGATCTGCTATGGTGTTTAAGCAATCTCGGTTTGCGCTAAGCTGATTTTGTAAAGCTGATAAATCCGCGTATAAGTGCTGTTGATTTAATTGATACTTAGCACTCATTTGCCCTTCACTGGCAAAACCTAATTCGCACTGCTTTATTGCATGCTGATAACTTGCATTAATTGAGCTTTCAATTGCAACTGTAATTCCATCAAACTTAATCTGTGACTGAGTGGTAAAATGGCTGCTTGTTGGCAATGTTACGAACCGCTCTGCCACTTGCTCATCAAACGTGATGTTGGCTTTGACTTCATAATTAGATATTACAACGTCAGCATCAAGATCCCGTGAAATCGTAAAATGATTTAGGCGTTTTTCTTGTATCGCCAGCCTAACAGGTTTTTTGGTAAACGGTGAGACTACATCAAGTTGCTGAATGCTTATTAGCGGTCTTTGCTCGGGTAATACCAAGGCAAGCTTTTTAAATTCAGTTTGTGAAGCGTCGGGTTGTTGATTATTAGTCTGATTGCTAATTATAAGATTGGCTCGAGAAACACTAACCTGTTGCTTGTTAGCAAGGATGTCAGCTAACTCTATTTGCTGCCCTTGATAAGTTAAGCATAATTTCTCAATATTCAAATCAAGCTGGCGAGTTAATGACCAATCAATGCAGTGAAGCTCGGCGCCATTTTTACTGAGCATAGGCGTTAAATACCACGATGTCAGTGGTAATCTGAAAAGATACGCCAACAACACCATGCTTAGCACGATACCTAGCAACCCAACACACGCACGCTTAAAACTCAAAAAACTCTCCTTGCTTCTCGCTTCTCGCTTCTCGCTTCTCGC